>CAJKNS010000053.1 GCA_905201305.1 uncultured Eubacteriales bacterium | reverse complement strand
AAGCTTCAAAGTTTCTAATAACGTAGATGAGTTCGCATTAAAAAGTTTGAGGTTGCTGCCCTTGATCTTTGCAAGTTTTGCTTCCATATTGTGGATATCACAGCTTGTGTCCTTAATGAAATAAAATCTTCCGGTATTTGCGCACCATTCCAGAAGTTCCGGAGAAATTACTCTCTTATATGGATACGGGCATTCATAAAATCCCAGTGCCAGGTCTTCCGGAAGCAGTGCAAGCAGTTTTTTCATCGTAGTCTCTCCTATCGTTTCTGCGGCTGCACTGCCGCAGGGTTTTGGCAATCGCGCCCGTGCGTTCTTGCTCTCAAGTTGCTATTATATTAGCGAATCATTACGCTAAAGTCAAGAGGAACTTGCACTTCTCCGAAAAAAGCGGCATTGTGTACAAACAACGCCGCTTTTTTGCCCTATTTATGTTGCTTTCCGGTGAGATTTTTGGCATTCAGCTTCAAAATCACCACACGACGCATCATTTCGTCCGGGAATTCCACCGGCGCCTTGCTGCCGGAATAGTGCTCCATCACCGTTTGCAGACCATGGCGCTTTTCCCCCGGGTCCTGAACCTGAGTCAACTCCCCCTGCCCCATAACACTCTCATAGCGGAACGACCAGCTGCACGGCGCCTCGCCCTTTACCAGTTCGTGCCCGGTATCCATACAGAAGGACGCCTGGGGATGAGCTTTTATCAGCTCCAGCTTTTTTCCCTCCGAAGCTGCGTGCATGTAAAAGGTAAATTGGTCCCCAGTCCGCTCATAGCCGAAGTTCATGGGCACCACATAGGGATAATCCCCGTCCAGCAGTCCCAAATGGATGCAGTCACATTTCCGGATGATCTTCTCCAGCTGAGAAAGCTCCGTAACCTCCCGGTCTTTTCTTCTCATTTATCTGCGCTCCTAACTATAAATAAACAGAGGGTGACTGATTTCCAGTCACCCTCTTTTCCTCGATAAACTTACTTGAACAGCTCCAGTACCTTCTTGGCGAACCGGGTGCCATAGGTCTGGAACAGGGGTGCAGCCTCTTCCTCGCCGCCCTTGAGGCAGATGGGTCCAAGATGGATAAAGGGCAACCCCTGGGCAGTGCCGCTGGAATAAATCACAGTGCCCTTTACCAGCAGCTGGGTCAGAACGGACTGAATGGCGATGTCGCCGCCGCCCTGGAGGAAGTTTGCGGTAGCATAAGCGCCGCAGAGCTTATCTGCCAGCTTGCAGGGGCAGTTGTCCAGCCAGGTCTTGAGCTGGTTTGCCTCGGCAGCATAGTAGTCGGGGGTGCCGACGATTACCGCTGCGGAGTCGTTGACAAAGTTCACGTTCTCCTCGTGGTAAGAGGTCACCTCAGAGATAGGGAACAGACCGACCTCGATGGAAGCGTCTGCAGCCGCAATGCCCTTTTTGATCTCCTCTGCCATGGAAGCAGTGCGACCGGTGGATGTAAAGTAAACAATAGAGATTTTCATAAAATATCCTCCTTATTTATTGCCGATCAGGTTGACAATATAATCGCCGATCTCGTCGGCGGTAGCCAGCTCGCCGGTGCCCTTGCCGCCATAAGCCAGCACACCCTCATGGGGCTCGATGAACTTATACTGACCCAGATCCTTGAGCTTCTGCATGTTGCCCTGGACAATGGGGTTGGTATACATAGCGTCGTTCATGGCAGGCGCAATGACCACAGGGGCGCGGGTTGCCATAACGGTGGTGGTGAGCATATCGTCAGCAATGCCGTTGGCGATCTTGCCGATAACGTTGGCGGTGCAGGGCGCAATCAGGAAGCAGTCTGCCTTCCGCGCCAGAGAGATGTGCTCCACGCTCCAAACAGCGGGCTCCTTGAACATATCCCGGGTGACAATGTTCCGGGACAGGGTACGAATGGTCTGCTCCGTGATAAACGTCTCGGAGTTCTTTGTCATAATCACGTCCACATTGGCGTGCAGGTCAATTACCAGCTTATTGAGAATCAGGCAAGCCTTCCAGGCAGCAATTCCGCCGGTAACACCCATTACAATGTTTTTACCTTTGAGCATTTGAATGCATCCTTCCTGAAAAAATATATCAAGTTCATTATATCACAGAGAGCAGGAATTGCACAACTATTTTTCCGGAAAATCCGTATACACATTTCCCGGCTCCAGCTCCGTCCCCCGCAGTGCCGCCAATTCGCTGACTGTCACAAAGCAGTAGCCCTTTTCCTCCAGCATATCCACCAGCCGCAGCGCCGCCTCCACGGAGCTTTTGGAGAGATCGTGCATCAGAATAACATCCCCGTCGCCAGCCTCCCGCGCCATGGTATGGAGCACGGCACCGGCATCGTGGGACGCCCAATCTCTGGGGTCCACGGACCAGAGGATCACGCTCATCCCCTCTGCCCCCGCTTCTCGGCAGACCGTTTCATCATATGCGCCTCCGGGCGGACGCATGACCACAGGAGAGATTCCGGTAAGCTCCCGAATCTTTCCTGCCGTCTGTGCCATATCCTGCTGGACCTCCTGTGGCGTCAGCTTGGTAAGATCCGTATGCACCGTGGAGTGAACCCCCAGCTCATGTCCCTCCTCCAGATAGCGATTCAGCGCCGAGGGATACTGGTCCATGCGATAGCCGCAAAGAAAAAATGTAGCTCTGGCATTTCGCTGTCTCAGTCCATCCAGCAGCTGCTCCGTCAGTGCGCCGGAGGGACCATCGTCAAAGGTCAACGCAATATAGCCCGTTGGCTGCTGCTCCTTCTCAATGGGGCTCTCCGCCCATACTGACCCCACCAGCAGCGCCGCCAAGATTAGGCAGCTTACAACGCTTTTCTTCCATTTCACCGGCAATTCCTCCTCTGTGCCTTTTCAGGCAACACTGTACAAATGCGTCTGCGGTATTGCCTTAATTTCAGCGCTCTATATTGTTTACAATTTGTAAAAAATTATGATACCAAATTGAGTTTTTGGTGTTCGCCCCTTGACAGCACCCCTGTATTTCCCCTAAAATAGCCTTACTCATTTTTGTTTTTCCACGGATTCGCTATGGCACCACAAGGAGGTTCCCATGAAATATTCCAAGCGTCTGCTCTGTCTGCTGCTGAGTTTGGCAATGCTGCTGAGCCTGTCCGCTGTTCCGGTCCATGCCGCAGAAGCGCCGGAAACAGGCAGCGCCACCTACACCAATCCTCTGTATCCCGATGTTTCGATTCCGGATTCCATATCGGAGGATGCCGAGACTGACGACAGCGCCTCTATCACCGCGCCTCGAACCCAATCCGGCGGCTTTCTTTCCATCGAAGATGCTGCGGCGGAGCTTCGGGACCAGATGCGGACCCGCACCACTGTATTTACCATTCCGGTTTATGCGCCGGGCTACACCGCAGACAAGCCCTCTGTGACCAGACTGGTCAATCGCGTTCTGATGCCCATGGCGTATAGCGAGGACCTGGCAGTGGACATTAACAGCGGCGACTATCTCCGCTGGAGCTGGGCAAAGGTCCGTTATACCTGGACCTCCAGCGTTGACAGCTACCTGGAGATTACCATGTATTTCACCTACTATTCCACCGCCAACGATGAGGTCTGGCTGATTTCCCATGTAAAAAGCGTAGTAGACGAGCTGGACCTTTGGAGTTCCAGCGACTACCAGAAATACTGCGGCATCTATGACTACATCACCGACCACGTGGATTATGATTATGACGGGCTGAAAAGCGGCAACGTCTATATCTACACCGCCTATGCCGCCCTTCATAACGGCAAGGCAGTATGTCAGGGCTATGCCACCCTGTTCTATGCCATGTGCCGCGCCATGGGGCTTCCTGTCCGGATCATCACCAGCTCGGATCACGCCTGGAACATTGTCAAGCTGGGCGATCTATGGTATAACATGGACGCCACCTGGGACGGCAGCTCCGACGTCAGCACCCACAACTATTTGCTGAAGGGCTCTGAAGCATTCCAGGATCATACCGCCTCCAAGGAATATCTCACCAGCGAGTTTACCGCCGCTTATCCGCTGTCCCAGACGGACTATGTGCCCACCGAGGCAGACAGTCAGCCGGTTTGCCCATTCCGCGACGTAGCGTCCGATGCGTATTACTTCGATGCCGTTCAGGAAATGACCGCGCGCAAGTTCATCAACGGCACCTCCAACTATACCTTCTCTCCCAATCTAACCACAGATCGCGCCATGCTGGTAACGGTACTCTGGCGGCTTGCGGGCGAGCCCGAAGCCACCCAGCCGTCCGTTTTCACCGATGTTTCAAGCGACGACTATTTTGCCAAAAGCGTCGCCTGGGCATACGAAACCGGCATCACCAACGGCATCTCGGCAACCGCCTTCGGACCATACAAGCAACTGCTCCGTCAGGAGCTTGCCACCTTCCTCTACCGTTACGCGCAGGTAATGGGCTATGCTACTTCCGCCTACAATTCCCTTTCCAAGTTCACGGATCGCAGTAGCATTGACAGCTATGCGCTTCCTGCGGTTCGCTGGGCTGTGGGTGCCAAAATCATCAACGGTGTCGAAGCAGGCACCATTGCCCCGTATGCCAACGCCCCCCGCTGCCAGATGGCAACCATGCTCTATCGCTTCATTGCCTATTACGGTCTTTGATTTTCGGCAAAAACACACGCCGGACAGAACACCATTTCGGTATTCTGTCCGGCGTTTTTCTGTACCTTGATATTTTAATTCTGCATGTGAATCCGTTGTCCTGTTACCAATGGATAGCGGCTGAGCGTCTGTCCCTCCAGATTCTCCTGATACATATCCACCCCGGTGATCTGACTGTTTTCATAGGTGGTGTAATAGTAAATGCCACGGTCCGTATTGCAGCAGGAGGTGTAGATGGTGATCTCATACTTTCCCTCACCCATATGCACGCAGCCCCGCTGCTGTGCCACGGAGCCAAGAATGTGGAAAAACTGGCTGATGCTTTCGCTTTCCGATGTTCCCGAAACAGAATGGAGCTTGGTAAAGGCTGCCCGCACAAATCGGGATGCCGAGGATAAATCACCGGGCATCCCCAGCATGCCCATGCCCCGACTATAGGGCGTCAGAGAAAGCCGGTCAGAAAAATGGTTTTCCGGCGGCTCGGTGGACAGGCTCATATAATTGGCGAGATTTGTCATCTGATAGTCAAATGGCGGATTGTTGGTGAGAATCCCCACGGGGTTGTCATAGATTCGGATGCCCTCCCGCACCGATTCCACGGTGATGGCACAGTCCCGATCCGCAATGATCCAGTGCAGCGGCGATACCGGAAACTGCGGGCTAAAGGGCGTGTTGGCAAGATTCATGCGGTCCAAATACGCCCTTGCCTCCTGCACCGTTGCGCACTGCCCCAGAATCCAGGGAATCAGCTCAAAGGTTGCCACATTGTCCTTTCCCTCTGCCAGAGGCTTATAGTCTGCATTGCCCGGAAAATTCAGTCCCGCCATGCTAAGTCCCTTTTCGTTGGTGGCATCGTAATACAGCGGATATTCCCCCGCCACCGTTGCCATGCCGATGATGGCATAATGCCTGGGCAGGCTGCCCATATACCGGAAATGGAACGGGAAGCTGCGCGGCGTTACCACCACCTCTTCCCCATAGGACACCTCATAGTCCAGGGTTCTGCCAAAATAATGATCCTTCGTATGATACGTTGCCGCAGTACACATTGTTAATTCCTCCGTCTCAATGAGTATTCCACAGGATCGCGCCGATGATACATGAAAAGTCCCCTCCACAGCCCGTGCAGAGGGGACAAAATTATGCTTCTTCCATCACTTCCAGCTGATCGCCAGGACGAACCACACCTGGGGTCAGGATCTTTACAAAGATTCCCTCTCTGGGCATTACGCAGTCTCCTGCTGCCTTGCGAATGGCACAGTCATAGTGGCAGGTCTTGCCGATCTGAGTCACCTCGCCCACCGCATCGGGACCGATTTTCAGCCGGGTTCCCACCGGCAGCTCATACAGGGTAATACCCTTCACCAGAATATTCTCCGCAAAATCGCCGGGCTTTAAGGTTACATGGGTAATTTTACTCTGGAGCTTATCCACGCTCTCCTGTCCCAGCAGCGACACCTGACGGTGCCAGTTGCCTGCATGGGCGTCGCCCACAATGCCCCAGTTCTCCTTCAGCTCCGCCTGGGCAACCGGGTGCTTCTGCTCCCCCTTCTTCTCACTGATACATACAGCTAAAATCTCTGCCATAATCAAGCACTCCTTCTATCCATGGGGCAGCTGCCCCGTCGTTGTCTCCCGGTATTATACGAAATATGCGCGGACTTTGTCAACCACCGACGATTTCTCTTCCACATTCTTCTTTCGCGCTCGATTTCCTACCATTCCTATAGTATATTAGTGTTATTCCACAGAAGGAGGAATTTCCTTGAAGCTATCCACCCGAGGGCGCTATGCGCTCAGGCTCATGCTGGATCTGGCACTTCAGCCGGAGGGCTCCTGTACCTCTCTCCGTGCCGTTTCCGGGCGGCAGGAGATTTCCCTGAAATATCTGGAGCAGATCGTAACGCCCCTTGCCCGCATTGGCTATGTGCGTTCGGTTCGCGGCGCTCAGGGCGGCTACCCCCTGACCATGCCACCGGAGGACTATACCGTTGGCATGATTCTCCGGACCATTGAGGGCAGCCTTGCCCCCATCGCCTGTCTGAGCCACGATGCTCCCCCCTGTCCCCGTCAGCCCCTCTGCGTCACCGTAGAGGTCTATCGCCGGATTGACGGCGCCATTGACCAGGTGGTAGACCATATTACCCTGGCAGACCTGGTTGCCTGGCAGCATCAGAAATGGGACGCCGCCAATATTCCCTATGACGCCGCTCAGCCGTGAGCACGGAATTCCCCGCTCACGGCTGAGTTTTTTATGCTGCTTCCCGTACCATTCGGTTGAACTTCAGCAGATAGGAAATAAAGCTCCACAGCAGCAGAATAATTCCTATGCCGATCAAAATGCTGGAGACCGCCTCCGGAATGCCGGAAGCCAACAGCAGCAGTGCCATCATGGCATAGAGATAGAAGGTGGTCACCTTGCCGCACCACATGGCGCCGTCGTTTTTTCCCGCCTTCTTCACCGCATAGGCGCCATAAATCCCCTGGGTCAGCTCCTTAATCACCAACACCAGAAACAGCAGCTTCATGGGTCCATAGTGCTTTGCCAGACAGCACGCCACCACCGCCTGAGTGAGCTTATCGGCAATGGGATCCAGCACCTTTCCAAGCTCAGAGATCATATGAAATCGCCGCGCAATCTTTCCGTCGGCAAAATCCGTCAAGCCGGACAGCACCAGAACGCCCACCGCCAGGTTGTAGTCATGCTGATCTCTGGCGTTCCAGTAAATATAGGCAAACACCCCTGCCAGCACCAATCGAAAGGCGCTGAGCAGATTGGGAATGGTCAAAATCTTATTGCTGCGATCCGAACACAACTGCATATCAAGCATCCTCCTCTTTTCGGTTTTTCGGAATTCCCAGTCCGCCATCCAGCGCGGGCAATACCCAAAACGGCACCAGCTGGAGCCGGCTTTTTCTGACCGGGGCTGTCAGCTCTTTATAATGGGCATAGAGCTCAGAACGGGTGTGAATGGTCCGCGGCAGGGTAATATGGGTGGTAGACAGGCTGCCTTTCGTTTTCTGATAGAAATACACCGGCTGCGTCAAAACCGTTACCGTTGCCACGTATTTGAGATAGGTATAGTTAAAATAGGTGTCCTCGCACCAGCTGAGATCCTCCGGGCAGGAGAGCATATGCTTTTCAATCAGCGCCCGTCGATAGAGCTTATTCCACAGTACGCCGTAATAGAAATTTCCCGGCGCATGCATCATGTGCTCCACAAATTCGTTTTTTGTCATAATCCCGGATACGCCGATGTGGGCATGCTCATAGACCCGTTCTCCCACCACACGGTAAAAGCCAGCGGTAATGAGCTCGCTGCCGGTGGTGATTGCCGCCTGCACCAGAGTTTCCGTGGCGTCCCAGGTCATCCAGTCGTCGCTGTCGCAGAACTGAAGGTATTGCCCCCTTGCCTGTTTCATGGCAAGATTGCGCCCAGCCGCTACGCCAAGGTGCCCTTGGCACAGCAGCCGAAACCGACGGTCCTGCCGGCAGAACCGCTGACAGATTGTCCGGGTTTCATCGGTGCTGCCGTCGTCTATCACCAGCACCTCGATATTGGAATAAGTCTGATGCTGAATCCGGCGCAGGCATTTTTCAATGGTGCCTGCCCCATTGTATACCGGCACAATGATGCTGACCAGTGGGGTTTGCATAGCTTCAGCTCCCTAACAGTTTCTTTCATCAACAGTTTATCTTCATTATAATCAGGATTTTCAGTCTTGTCAACGGAGCATTTTACGGCAGTTTCTTCGTGATTATGCAAGCATGGAAAAAGAGCAGAACCTCCATTTTCTCCGGAGGCTCTGCTCTTTTTCATAATTATCGATCTTCCAGGACCTTTTTCTCCATCCATTTTCCGCTGATAAACCGTCCCACATACCAGATGTCCCGATCAAACCAGTCCACAAACATGGCGATCCAGACGCCCAGCACCCCGAAGCCGAAGCCACGGATCAGGATCATACACAGCGCCACCCGGAACACCCACATGGACGCCGCCGAGACGATCATGCTGTATTTCACATCGCCGGCAGCCCGCATACCGTTGGGCAGCGTAAAGGCAAGAGGCCAGATAAATGGCTTTACCAGCGTAATGAGCACCATCATCCGGTGGACGATTTGGGCACTTTCCGCGCTCAGTCCCGACAGCCGGGATACCGTATCCACCGAGAAGAAAATCAAAATGCCGGTGCCGATGACCAGCAGCTCGGAAATACCCGTAAGCTCCAGACTGTACCGCTTTGCTTCCTTGGATCGTCCCGCACCCATGCACTGCCCTGCTACCGTCACCAGTCCCAGTCCCACTGCCATGGACGGCATGCTGGTGAAATACTCCAGGGTATTCACCACCGCCTGCGCGGCGATTTCGGAGGTCGGCAGAGTTGCCACCGTGCTCTGAATCACCAGCTTGCCAAACTGGAACATGCCGTTTTCCACACCGGTGGGAATTCCAATCCGCAAAATCGTATGAATCATCTTAAAATCCGGACGAATGGCGGCATAATGATTCAGCACAATCACCTGTCCGGGACGATGATGGAACCACAGGATTGCAATGCACTGGAGCACCCGGGACAGCATGGTGGAAAGCGCCGCGCCCATTACGCCCCAATGGAATACGAACATAAACACCGCATTGCCCGCAATGTTTAAAAGGTTTCCCACTGCGCTGACCGCCATGGGCAGCCGCGAATTTCCTGTTGCCCGGTACAGTGCCGCGCTGGCATCATAAATGCCCATAAACGGGTAGGACAGCGCCGTAATCAGGAAATAAATCCGCGCCGCATCCATCACGTCTTCTTCCACGCTGCCAAATACCAGATGTAAAATCGGGCTCCGCAGTCCCACGCAAATCATGCAGCACAGCAGCGAAATCACCGTCACCGACAGGAGCACCTGCCGTGCCGACTGGTTTGCCCCTTCCCGATCCTGAGCACCGAGATATTGTGCGCAGGCAATGGTTCCGCCGGTTGCAAGGGCGGTCATCATCATGAGCACCAGATTGTTGATGGAGTCCACCAGTGAGACGCCGGACACTGCCGCATCGCCTACCCGCGCCACCATCATGGTATCCGCCGTCCCCATCAGGGCAGTAAAAAGCTGCTCCACAATCAATGGGATCAGCAGCATGGCAAGGTCTTTTTTTGAAAATAGTCTGCCGTTTTCCCGCAGCACAATGTCATCTTCTTTCCGGCGCATAGCGCGCCAAGGTTCCCTTCTCCTCCCGCAAAAGAAAGACACGCAAACAGGTGACCAGCCCGTCTGCGTGTCTAATCAGGAAGAAGGAGAAATGAAAAAGAATTGTTATGGCTATATAATACCGGACGGATATTACATAAGTCACCAAACTTTTGTTTCTTTTTCATGAATTTTCGAGAAATATTTGTGTAATATTTCTATTGCAGCCTCCCGCTTCGGACCGTACCACGCTAGTCGGCTTTGCCTCAAACAATACGCTCTGCAATCCTCCGCAGCAGCTGCGCCACGGGACCGCCAAAGCTGCTGCTCTCCATGGCGCCGCTATTCACCAGCAGTCCCATCAAAACCGTCAAGACCAGCGCACAGCTGACGCCGCCGATCACTGCACCGCCCACGCGGTTCAGCGTATGCACCACCGGCAATCGGTCCACCAGATTCAGAATCAAGCTGACTGCATGCAGCAGCAGATAAATCACCAGAAATGCACCCAGAAAAATCAAAAGTCCCGCTATGGATGTCACAATACTCTGGCTGATGCTTTTTGCCACACTCTGTACCAGCGGCTCCGCTGCATCCTGCGCCGCGCCCTGTACAGATTCCTGCACATCCAGCCCAAAGCCGCTGAGAATCCCCGCCAAGTCGCCCAGGGTTACCTGCTGACCGCCGACGGTAAGCCCCACCTCGCCGGTCTGCTCCATGGCGCTTTCTGTGCTGGTTTCTACACCGTCCCGGATCACTCCCGCAACATAAGACGTGACCTTCGGCTCCATCCAGTCTGCAACCTTAGGTGTTAGCGCCTGCTGCACTGCCGCAGCACCCAGACAGCTGAGCGCCAGCATCAGCAGCGTACACAGGGACAGAATCAGTCCCTTCCGATAGCCGGACAGGATGCAGACCATAAAAATCAGAAGCAAAATAATATCTACCGCCATTCAGGGTTCCTTTCTTTCATCGATTAGCCGCTTCAGCCGCTCCAGCAGCGCCTCCCGCTCCGGCGGACAAGTACCGTCCAGCACATCATCCAGCAGCCACTCCAAAATCTGACCCACCTGAGGTCCCGCAGGCACCCCCAGCGCCATCACATCGCTGCCCTTCACCGGAAGCTCCCGAACGGAAAAGCAGCTTTCGTTTTCCAGCAGTTCCAGAATCAGCTGGGTCATTTCCATGAGATTGTCATACCGTGCCCGGGTCTTGGGGGTATCCACGTGGGCAAGGCAGTCACAGCGCTTGACCTCCAGCAGCAGGCGCACCGTATCCCGTCCATAGCGTGCAATCCACCGCCGGGCGTTTTTCAGATTTGCCGGCGCTTCCCGGTCGTGATCCCGCACCAGCAGGCAGACGGTATCCCGGGTCTTTTTATCCCCGTGCAGCCGGTCAAAAATTATCTCTGCCAGCTCCATGCTGCGCTGCGGATGCCCATAAAAGTGTCCGATGCCCCGGTTATCCAGCGTAAAGCAGTAAGGCTTTCCCAAATCATGGAGGAGCAGCGCCCAGCGCACCAGAGGATCCGGTTGGCTTTTTCCCAGCGCCTCCAGGGTATGCTGCCATACGTCCCGATTATGGAAGGGACTATGCTGCAAAAAGCCCATGGACGGCTGAAGCTCCGGCAGGACCGCTGTCAGCACACTGCCATACTGCTCCAGCACCTGCTGGGCATAGGCTCCGATTAAAATACCGGTGAGCTCCTTATAAATCCGCTCGCCGCTGACATAGGCAAGGAGCGCCTTTTGCCGTTCCATCGCCGCAGCCGTTTCCGGCGCAATGGAAAAGCCCAGCCGTGACGCAAACCGCAGCCCCCGCAGAATCCGCAGGGCATCCTCGGAAAATCTGGTTTCCGGATTGCCCACACAGCGAATCACGCCGTCCTTTAAATCCTGCTGCCCGCCGAAGGGGTCCTGAATCACGCCGTCTAAGCCCACCGCCATGGCATTGATGGTAAAATCCCGGCGCAAAAGATCCTCCCGCAGGGTATGGACAAAATTCACCTGCTGCGGTCTTCTGTGGTCCAGATATGCTCCGTCACTGCGGAAGGTGGTAATTTCATAGGGTACTCCCTCTGAAATCACCGTAACCGTTCCGTGCTTTAAGCCCGTTTCCACCACCCGCAGGTCGCGAAAACAGGCTTCTGTTTCCTCCGGCAGGGCGGAGGTGCAAATGTCCCAGTCTCCGGGCAAAACGCCCAACAGACTGTCCCGCACACAGCCGCCCACGGCATATGCCTGAAATCCCGCAGCCGTCAGCCGATTGAGAATTTCATCGGGTCCCTGTGGAATTTCCATGGCATATGCCTCCTTTCCGGAACATTTAAAATCAGGGCAATAACACACAAATCGGCAAGAGAGTCTGACGAGAGATTTTTCGTCAGAAAAAGGTGTAAAACCGCAGGAATACTTTGTGTATTT
>CAJKNS010000052.1 GCA_905201305.1 uncultured Eubacteriales bacterium | reverse complement strand
CCAGCCGTTGTACAGCCCCAGCAGCGTGCAGGGCACACCATTGTAGTAATAATCAATTACCCGCGCATTATAGCTGGCACTCTCACGCAAATTCAGATACCCCCGCTCCCGCGGGTTCGTCACAATGCCCACCGTGCGCGATACATCCGAACCCATGTCAAGGAAATTCTTGCTCATCCAGCCGCTTTTGCCGTCCGGGCAGTTCACCGCATACCAGTTGCCGCTCTCCCCAACGATCTCGATCCATACGCCCTTGTTGTAGGAGCCCAGCTTCGTGCTGTTCTGCGTGGGCTGATAGGGAATGCCGTTGCCGTAGGGCTGGTTCTGCTGATAGGGAACGGAGTTCTGGGCATTGGACGCCGCATTTTCTGCGTTCTGAGCAGTACCGGCTGCCTGAGCCTCGGGCACCGTATCGCCGGTGTAATGATAATATCCGGATGTATTGACGCCCTGCTCCCCAGACTGCTGAGGATCGGGATGAAGAACCTGATCGTTGTCGTATTCATTGCTCATGATGGTACGCTCCTTTTTGCTTCTTTTTGTTTACGTCCATATGATAATTTGAAATTATGTCCAAACTATAGACAGACTCAAAACGATATTTGAACTTTCCATAAAGTATTTTTGACCGGTCAGCCCAGCTGATACATGCCAGCCTCCAGCAGCGCCTGCAGGCAGAGGTTGACCTCTTCATCGGTAAAAAGCTCCGCGTATTTCCCCTTGGTCACCAACGCTTCCGGACTGAGATCCAGACGTTTTTTCTCCTTGAGCGGCTGAAACTGCCGGGTCATCTGTCCCCGGGCAATCAGGTCCTTTACCGCTTTTGCGCCGCCCAGCTTTTCCGCCTGCTGACGGAGCCTGGTTTCCTCTACCCCCGTCAGCTCTGCCGCTGCGGTCAAATTCCGAAGCAAATCCGCCGTAAATGCCGTTTCCAGCTTTGTCATGGTGCATCCCTCTTTCCAATAGCTTGTCCAAATTTCCATCATTGATACAGGTGCAAAGCAAGGCGTACCCGCAAGAGTACGCCTTGTCCATGGATTACAGCTGTTCCAATGCGTCTGCCGCCGGCGCAATGGCGTCTACCTTTGCATGCTCCAGCAGACCTTCGTCCATTGCCTGCGCCACCAGGGGATCGATGGGCAGCTTACACAGCACAGGAAGCCCCAGCTCCTTGGCAACGGAATCAATCTTGCTCTTGCCGAAGACCTCGATCCGCTTGCCGCAGTCCGGGCAGGTGAGATAGCTGTAGTTCTCCACCAGTCCCAGCACGGGAATGTTCATCATCTCCGCCATCTTCACCGCCTTGGTGACAATCATGCTCACCAGGTCCTGCGGAGAAGTAACCACGATGATGCCGTCGATGGGCAGGCTCTGGAATACGGTCAGCGGTACGTCGCCGGTTCCGGGCGGCATATCCACAAACAGAAAGTCAACATCCTTCCAAACCACATCGGTCCAGAACTGCTTGACCACACCTGCCAGCACAGGTCCGCGCCAAATCACCGGGTCCGTCTCATGCTCCAGCAGCAGATTCACGCTCATGATGTCGATGCCCGTCTCACTGCGCAGGGGAATCAGTCCCTCCTCGCAGCCATTCGGACGACCGTGGACATTAAATGCCGTGGGAATGGAGGGACCGGTAATGTCCGCATCCATCACCGCCGTATGTTTACCCCGGCGGCTGAGCTCCACCGCCAGCATGGAGGTAACGGTGGATTTTCCCACGCCGCCCTTACCGCTGACGATACCAATGACCTTTTTCACGCTGGACAGAGGATTTGCCTGCGCCAGCAGGCTCTCTGCCTGACGGCTGGAGCAGCTTTCGCCGCAGGAGGAACACTGCCCGCTGCAATTCTCGCTCATTCTAATTCATCCTTTCTCTTTTATGGCAGCAAGGTGCTGTCATATTTCGCTATTTTCATAGTTGCTCCCAAATGGAGCGTTTCCATATCGGTATTGTACCCTATTTTTCAGGCTTTTGAAAGCCCCAGTTCAAAGAAAATCAATTCTTCGGGAATCAGCCCCTGATGGAGCACCTGCCGAACCCCGCGAATGACAAACCCGCAGCCGGTATAGAGCTTTGTGGCAGGCAGATTTCCCTTTGCGGTATCCAGGCGCATTGCCGTCATGCCCTGCCGCCGGGATTCCTCGATGCCGAACTGTACCATGGTTCTTCCATAGCCCTTGCCCGCCTGACTGGGCGGTACGCAAAGGGTATGAATAACGGTCACCTGTTCCGGCGCAGCGGGAATTTCCCACGGGATACTCTTGTAGTCCTCTGCCTGACTGCGATTCAGAATCATGCTGGCGCCCAGCGTGTTCCCTTCCATCAGCACCCACAGATCATCCAGATTTTTCTCTGCCCATTTCCGGTTGGGATAGACGTCCAGAATCCAGCCGGAATAGTTTTCCTCGGGCTTGATATTTTGGAGCAGCTCCCGATAGCTCTGCTCCACCGCGTCCAAATCCGCTTTGGTTGCCTTTCGAATTTCCGCCACCGTTTTCCTCCTTTTTAGGTGCCGCTCTGAAATGCCGCCTTCACAAAAGCAAACACTTCCCGGAGGGTATAATTCACCCGGTAAAACCAGCGATCTGTATGGGCGGAAACCGCACAGGTGTCAATCCCCAGAGAATCTGCAATATACGCCGCCCGGCGCTGGTGGAACTCGCTGGTAATCAGCGCAACCGGATGTCTGGTTCCTCCCTGCCCGGAAATGATCTCCATGCTGTTTCTGAGATTTTCCCGAGTGGTATGGCTCCGGTCCTCCTGAATCAGCCGGCTGGGATCTGCGCCCATGGATACCAGCGTATCATACATGCACTTTGCTTCGGTTTCCGGCTCGTCGCCGCCCTGGCCGCCGGAGAGAATCACCATGGCTTTGGGATTCTTCTCCATAAATTCCATAGCTGCCGCCAAGCGGTTGCGCATAATCCGGGATGGTACGCCGTTTTCCTGTACCGCTGCACCCAATACAACGGCATAGTCGGATTGCTCGGCGTTTTTCCAATCGGATTCGCCGCTGGATGTAAGGATGCCCATTGCCGCCATCAGTATCACAACTCCCGCAGACGCTGCCACTGCAATGACTTCAATGGCAATCTGTTTCTTCTTTGAGGGTCTTCTCCACAGCAGCGCAGAAATCCCCATGGCAAGACCCAACAGCAGCAATACCGCGCCCGTTGGCTGCATATGAACGGGCAGCAGAAGCATCACAATTCCAGCGCCCAAAAACAGCGCGGCAAAAAACCATAATTTTTTCATATTATGCCTCCAACTCTCCGGAAAGCTGCTCCCACTGGGCATACATCTCGTCCAGGGTATTCTGCGCCTGGTTCTGCTGTCCTAACAGTTCCTGCAGCTGCGCATAGTCCATGGCAGCCTCCTGCACCTGGGTTTCCAGCTGTTCCAGCAGTGCTTCCTGCTTTTCGATTTCCCGTTCCAGCTTGGCAATTTTCTTTTCCAGCTGCTTGGTGTTCTTTTTCTGGACGGATTCCTCCGTGCGCACCCGTTCCTTCTTTTCTTTGGGTGCCTGCTTTTGCGGCTGCGTCGCTGCCTGCCGCTGCTTCATTGCCTTGAACTGGCAGTAATTCCCCTTGAAATCGGAGATTTTCCCGTCCTCCAGCTCCCATATCCGGGTTGCGAACTGGTCGATGAAATACCGGTCATGGGATACAAATAGCAGCGTGCCCGGAAATTCCGCCACTGCGTTTTCAATCCACTCCCGGGATGAAATGTCCAAATGGTTGGTGGGCTCATCGAGAATCAGCAGGTTGATTTCCTCGTCCATGAGCATACACAGTCTCAGGCGGCTCTGCTCACCGCCGGACAGAGTTGCAACGGGCTTAAATACATCCTCGCCGGAAAACAAAAACGCGCCCAGTCGGTTTCTGGCAGTCTGTGTGGAATAGTTTTTCTCATAGATCATAGTGTCGAGAACAGAGCGTTCCGGGTGGGCAAAATGGATGATCTGGGGCAGATATGCCATTTTCACCGAGGGACCAAATTTGATCTTTCCGCCGGTGGGCTTTTCTTCTTTCATCAGCAGCTTTAAGAACGTGGATTTTCCGGTGCCATTGTCCCCCAGCAGTGCAATCCGTTCTCCCCCCTGCACCAGAAGATTGACATCCGAAAACAGCGTTCGAGCCTCAAAGCCCATGGAAAGATCCCGAAGCACCAGCACCTCGTCTCCATGGAACTCCCTCTGACCGAAGGATGCCTGCATGGTTTTCTCCCGAGTGGGACGCTCGGTTTTCTCAATCCGGTCAATGCGGCTCTGAATGCTCATTGCCCGGCGGTACAGAGTACGGTTATTGATACCCCAGCCCTTCATTCGTTCCATGGTGTAGGACAGCTGGGCAATCTTCGACTGCTCCTGCTCGTATTGCTTCAGCTGGAGCTCAAACCGCGCTTCCTTTTCCTCCACATAGAAGGAATAGTTGCCGCTGTAGTTCTCCGCCTGTCCGCCCCGAAGCTCCACAATCCGGTCCACCACCTGGTCCAGAAAATATCGGTCATGGGAGATGGTCAGCACGGTGCCCTTGAATTTCAGCAGATATTCCTCCAGCCACTCCACGCTCTTCATGTCCAGATGGTTGGTAGGCTCATCCAGCAGCAGAATGTCCGTCTCCTCCAGCAGAAGCCGCGCCAGATTGACTCTGGTCTTTTCGCCGCCGGAGAGCATGGAAAACTCCTGAGTCCGCATTTCCTTCGGGATACCCAGACCGTTGCAGATTTTGTCCACATTCACGTCCATGTCGTAGCCGCCGCCGGTTTGATAACGGTTGGTGAGCCGGTCATACTCCCTGAGCATGGAATCGGTGACCTCGCCCGTCATCTGCTGCTCCAGCTGCTGCATTTTCTTCTGAATATTCCGGAGCTCAAGAAAGGCACAGCGCAGCACGTCCTCCACGGTGTAGCCCTGAGGGTATTTGGGAATCTGGGAAATCAGCCCCAGCTTTTTTCCCGGCGCAATTTCCACAGTGCCCTCGTCATAGCCGATTTCGCCAGTGAGAATTCGGAACACCGTGGTCTTACCGGCGCCGTTCTTTCCCAGCAGACCAACCCGCTCGCCCTGCTGCACCTCAAAGCTCAGTCCGTCCAGCAGGTTATTGCCCACCTCAAAGGACTTCACAAGATCTTTTACAAAAATGTCTACCATAAATTCTTCCCTTATCCGCAGAAAAGACCGTCATTGCCGGTGGAAATCTGCGCACCCGTCCACAACGGAACGAAATGCCGGGATCTCCCCTTCCCTGCAATGACGGTCTTCATGTTTCTATTGATTAGCCCCTGGAATAGTTGGGTGCTTCCTTGGTGATGGTAATGTCATGAGGATGGCTCTCGATCAGACCGGCGCTGGTGATGCGCACGAACTGACCCCGTGCCTGAAGCTCGCCGATGGTGGGGCAGCCGCAGTAGCCCATGCCGGAGCGAATGCCGCCCAGCAGCTGATACACGGTGTCGGACAGGCTTCCCTTATAGGGAACGCGGCCCTCAACGCCCTCGGGCACCAGCTTGGAGTTGCCCTCCTGGAAATAGCGGTCCTTGGAGCCCTGCGCCATAGCAGCCAGGGAGCCCATGCCGCGATATACCTTGAACTGACGTCCCTGATAGATTTCGGTCTCTCCGGGGCTCTCCTCGCAGCCTGCCAGCATGGAGCCCATCATAACGGTGGATGCTCCTGCTGCCAGCGCCTTGACGATATCGCCGGAATACTTGATGCCGCCGTCGGCAATGATCGGCACACCGTACTGCTTTGCAGCGCAGGCAGCGTCATAAATGGCGGTGATCTGAGGAACGCCGATACCTGCAACCACACGGGTGGTGCAGATGGAGCCGGGACCGATGCCAACCTTTACGCAGTCAGCGCCAGCCTCGATAAGTGCCTTGGTGCCATCGTAGGTTGCCACGTTGCCGGCAATGAGCTGCGCCTTGGGGAACTGCTTTTTGATGTTGTGCACGCACTCGAGAATGTTCTTGGAATGACCGTGGGCGCTGTCCAGTGCCAGCACATCGGCGCCAGCCTCCAGCAGTCCGCCCGCACGCTGCACCACGTCAGCCGTTACACCAATGGCTGCGCCGCAGAGCAGACGACCGGACTCGTCACGGGCAGAGTTGGGATACTTATCTGCCTTCTCAATGTCCTTAATGGTAATCAGACCCTTGAGGCGAAAATCCGCATCGACAATGGGGAGCTTCTCGATCTTGTTCTTCCGCAGGATTTCCTTGGCATCCTCCAGAGTGATGCCCTCCTTGGCAGTGACCAGATTCTCATGGGTCATCACCTCAGAGATGGGACGGCTCAGGTCCGTTTCAAACTTCATGTCGCGGTTGGTGATGATGCCAACCAGCTTCCGGTCCTCCACGCAAATGGGCACACCGGAAATCTTATATTTGCCCATCAGGTTATCGGCGTCCTGAAGGGTATTGTCGGGAGCAAGATAGAAGGGGTTGGTGATGACGCCGTTTTCAGAGCGCTTTACCATGTCAACCTGCTCAATCTGCTGCTCAATGCTCATGTTCTTGTGGATGATACCGATGCCGCCCTCGCGCGCCATGGCAATTGCCATCTTATACTCGGTAACGGTATCCATTGCAGAAGAAAGCAGGGGGATGTTCAGGTGAATCTTTCGGGTCAACTGGGTTCCCAGGGAGATCTGGCGGGGTACGACCTCACTGGCTGCGGGGATCAGCAGCACGTCGTCAAAGGTCAGCCCCTCTTTGTAGAACTTCTGTGCCGGATTGTCATTTACCATCATGCAAACCTCTCCTTTGTGTCCGTAGATTTTATTATGATATTCTACTCATTTTGCGTCTTTTCGTCAAGGATAATTCAATGGTACGGCTGAAATTGTACAGTTGCTTCAAACCTGCGTTTCCCATCGTCGCTGCATCCGTCAATATAACAACTATCCTCTCCCATTAACCGGGAAATCTCCATGGTTTCCCCTGCTTTGCACTCCTGGGAGTAGTTGAGCTGAAGCTCGGAAATAAAACGCCCCTCCATCTCCTGGGCAGTGAGCGCGTCCACCAGCACATCGGCATAGCGGGTGTTGTTCATATGACCGTTGACGTCCAGATCGGAATAGCGCACGGTTCTGTCGTAGACATACTTTTTTTCTTTCGGGCACCGGATCAGACGGAGCTGCCGGTCCTTTACCTGCTCCGGCGGGGTGGAAATGGCAATATTTTCAATGGAGCTGGGACGCAGCATTTTCCGGTTATCGATGTCTGCCACCACCCAGGCTGCCACTGCCTCGCCAACCGTTTCATTTCCTACCTTCAGGTCATAATCCCGGTAGACAATCAGACTGGAAGCACCACGGTGCCAGGTGGAAATGGTCAAACGCTCGCCGGCATGCAGCGGACGGGTCACCCGGTACCACACTCGGGCAAGAATCCAGCAGGCATTGTATTCCTCCACCAGATAGTCCCGGTCCATATGGAGCACTGCCGCGTGATCCGTACCCAGCTCCTGGAGCATCTGGAGCATGGCAGCGGGACGGATGTTGTCATAGAGATCCACCGATGCGGTGCCGATCTCCATGGTTCTTGTGTAGATTTCATTCATAGCAAACGCCTCATAAAACAGACTGGAAATTTTCCCTGGAATCCTGTATACTGAATATGCAGGATTCATTCGTATTTCTGAACAGCATCATTATACACAATTTCCACGAAATAATCAAGGCGGCGCTGAAGCGTCACAGAAAGGCGGAGCGATATGGCAGAGCAGCTATACACCATTCCCATCAACGAGGCGTTTGACGAAAAAGAGGGCTGTCCTCTGTGCCGTCTCCGTCAGAAGCTGGAGGATCAGAGTCTCAAATACATTATGGGTGCTGCCATGATGGAGCCGGATATCCGGATTGTCACCAATCAGCTGGGCTTCTGCCGGACGCATTTTCACAAAATGCTGGGCATGGGCAATCGGCTGAGCCTGGCGCTGATGCTGGAGAGCCATTTGGACAGTGTTGCGGCGCTGGTTCCCGACGAAAGCAATCAAAAGCCCGGACGGCTGGGCAAGCTCAAGAAATACGATGGCGACTCCCCTGCCCCGCAGCTTCGGGCGCAGGCAGAAAGCTGCTATGTCTGCCGCCGCGCTGCGGAGTTCGAGAAGAAATACGTCTCCAATGTGATTTACATCTGGAAAAAAGACGCGGCGTTTCAGGAAAAGCTCCGCACTCAGCCCTATTTCTGTTTGGAGCATACTGCCGCACTGCTGGAGCAGGGACAGAAGGATTTAAGTGAAGCCGCCTATTTGAGCTTCTCGGAGGATGTTTTGGCTCTGGCTCGAAACCGGCTGAAAGCGCTTCGTGCCCATGTGACAGAGTTTTGCCGGAGCTTTGACCACGAAAATGCAGGCAAGCCCCTTTCTCCCGAAGCAAAGCATGCGGTAGAGGATACCGTTGCATTTCTCTCCGGCGATTTTTCCCGTTCCTGACCAGAAAGAAAAACATCGCTGCCTCCTTCCGCTTTGGAATGGGAGGCAGCGATATTGTTTTATCATTACGTTACATTGCAATTACATGCTGATGAGCCCGCTGTTCTTCATCTGAAGCTGCAGTTTATCGGCAATCAGCGCGATGAACTCGGAATTGGTGGGCTTACCCTTTGCGGTGGACACGGTGTAGCCGAAGTACTTCTGCAGGATTTCCAGGTCGCCCCGATCCCAAGCCACCTCAATGGCATGACGGATGGCACGCTCCACCCGCGAGGGCGTGGTGCCGAACACCTTTGCCACCTGGGGATACAGCACCTTGGTAATGGCGTTGATCACGTCCATATCCTCCACGGCAAAGATAATCGCCTGACGAAGATACTGATAGCCCTTGATGTGCGCCGGTACGCCAATCTCGTGGATCACATTGGTCACCATGGTTTCAATGGCATTCTGCCGCTGAACGGTGGTGACGCTTCTGGTTGCCGGTGCGGTGTTCCGCAGCATTTCCAGGTTGCGCAGCACTGCCTCCATGGCGCAGGGCTTCATCATGAAATAGCTGACGTCCAGCTCTGCCATCTGGCTCATGAGATAATCGCTTGCGAAGGTGCTGATCACCATAATCAGCGGTTTGAGCTGCGAGCTCTGCAGCTGACCCAGCACCCCAAGCCCATCCATGCCAGTGAGCATCGGATCGAGGATCAGGATATCGGCTCTTGTTCGGAGCATGATATCCAGGACTACCTCGCCGTCGCCGGAGATTCCTACCACGGAAAAGCCGCCGTTTTGTTCCAGTGCGCTTTTCAGGGACTGTGCAAAGGCTTCATTGCCATCTGCAATTACTACGTTTAATACGGTTTCCATTAATATATCCTCCCCAACTGCCTTTACGCGGCAGTAATTTTTAATTCGTAAGCTTACGCCAATAATCTACCATAAAAAGCCACTTTGTTCAATCTTTTTCCTGCATTTTTCTTCCAAATACTTTTTTATCATATTCGACGTCATTCGTCAATAGGGTCTTTAGAAAAAATACAAAAAAATTCTCTTCCCGAACCGGGAAGAGGATTTTTTGAATGATTTTAATCAGGCAATCCGTCTTGCGCCATAGTAGCGGCTGGAATAATAGCTCTCGCTGAGGCTGGAAATCTTAACGCCGCCGTTTGCCGCATGGATGAACTGACCGCCGCCGATATAGATACCAACATGGGTAATACCCGATGCAGAGTATGTATTGGCGAAGAACACCAGATCGCCCGCCTGCAGGCTGTCGTAGGAGACATAGGAGCCGTTGGAGTACTGTGCATCTGCGGTACGGTTAATGGAATAGCCGCACTGACGGAACACATACTGGGTGAAGCCGGAGCAGTCAAAGCCGGAAGGAGAAGTGCCACCCCAAACATAAGGAACACCCATGTAGTTCTGGGCAACGCTCACAATGGAGCTGCTGGAACCGGAGTCATAGGAGGGCTCTTCATAAGCGGGCTCCTCATAGGCAGGCTCTTCGTAAGCAGGCTCCTGAACATCGTTGCTGGCAGAACCGCTGTTATCCTCAACATAGGTGTTGGAGGAGGACTGGCTGCTCTGTGCGGGAGCCGTGGTGGTTGTGGTAGAAGCAGCAGGCGCCTGGGTCTGTTCCTTCTTTGCCTGCGCAGCTGCGGCTGCAGCGGCTTCCGCTTCTGCCTTTTCACGGGCTACGATGGTGTTGAAGGACTCAACGTTCGTGCTGCCGTCGGTTTCATCATTGGTGGTGCTCATCAGAGAGGAAAGCACGTAGCCAACGTTATCGCCATACTGCACTTTGTACCAATCGCCGTCCTGCTCCAGCAACGTGCAAAGGCTGCCGTTATACAGTACGTCGCTCTTGGTAGCGGTGGAATCGGGCTCGCTTCTGAGGTTGGCAGCGGCACACTGGATCACAGCGTAATCATAGATCTTCTCAGCGGGGATCTCTGCGGTGGGATCCACCAAGTCGCTGCGGACATAGCCGGTAGAACCGTTTACATCTACCTGATACCAGCCATCGGTTACACCGGTGATGGTAACAACCTCTTCTTCCTCCAGGGAAGCAATGGGATCGCTCTCAGTGTCGGCAGAGGAACGAATGTTGGCAGCAGCACATTTAATCAGACCGTAGCCCAACTGAGCCTGTCCCTCCTGCTCCAGGGTCATATAATCAACACTGACGAAGCCGGTGGCGCCGTCACAGCTGATGCGGTACCAGTCGCCGTCCTGAGACAGGACAACCGCCTGCTGTCCCTGATTCAGAACCGTCACCACAGCCGCATCCATGTTGGGATTCTCGCGGACATTGACGCCCAGTGCGGTCACGGTGCCAACGCCCAGTGCAGTACCGGTGAGTACGTCGCCAACCTCAACAGGAACATCCTGCTCCATCACCTCAGCGGCAGCGGAATCAGCCTCATGGATGGAACCGGTGTCTGCCGCCATTGCAGCAGACCCTAATGCAAGAGATGCTGCCAACACAAACGACAGCATCTTTGCAGATCGATAAATCTTGACATTCATGATATGTAACCTCCGTTTGTTGCTCTGTGTAAGGGAAAAATTATTTTGAGCTTGCATTCAGCGCCCGCTCCAGCCATACGCTGCCCACATCCAGAGCAGAATAGATGCCGTCTTTCTCGGAACGCTTTGTTACTCTGTCGCGAGATCTCACATTGGGGTCCGTCAGCTGGAGCTGAACGGAAACCTTGGATGCGATCTCTTCGCCGCCAACGGTTTTGGTCTCCAAAACCTGCATCATCACAATGTACGGATCTGCCATAGAACCGTAGTAAATGATGTTGTCCTTTCGCATCAGGGGGCGACCCTTATACAGGAGAGTTTTCTTGGATTCTGTAGCCATCTTGTTTCTCCTTTCAGCGAATGTAACCGAATTGTAACACATTGTATCGGATATGTCAACCATTTTGGCACATTCTTTCGTGAAGTTTTTTTGAAGGAATCATTTGGGATACAGAGTCAACAAACGGAAGAAGCCATATTCTATTGTCAAAACATGCAGAAAATCAAGGAAAAGCGCCGGAAAAAAGCGCCCCGAGCTCCAGGGCGCTTCTCGGAATTTCATCACTTGAACAGATAGTTGCGAACCAGTTCCTCCATCAGCTCGTCCCGGTCAATTTTGGTGATTTCGGTGCGAGCGCCGTTATAGTTGGTGATGTAGGTGGGGTCCTCGCTGAGAAGATAGCCCACGATCTGGTTGATGGGATTATAGCCCTTCTCACTAAGGGAGCAATACACCGATGTGAGAATCCGCTTCATCTCCCGGTTTGTGTCATCCGTTACATGAAATTTTATGGTCTGGTCTTCCATCGGCTCAACCTCTTTTCCTGATGTTTGTTTCTATCTTACCGCAAAACCGGGAAAATGTAAAGGGCTTCCTGTCGTCTTTACAGAAAGTTAAGATTTCGTAGTTTAGGTATTGTGGTCGGAAACATGCATTTTCTTGAGATTCCCGATTTTCAGGCTGCGCTGCTGCATTTCCTTCAGCACGTCCTCCAGGGGAATATTCAGCTCCGCCATCATTACCAGCACATGATAGAAGAGGTCGTTGATCTCCCCTACCGTGTCCTCAGTCACATTATTTTTCGCGGCAATGATGGTTTCGGCGCTCTCCTCCCCCACCTTCTTGAGAATTTTGTCCAGTCCCTTTTCAAACAGATAACAGGTATAGCTCCCCTCCATGGGGTTCTGCTTCCGGTCCAGAATCACCTCGTACATATCCTTGAGAATCGTATCGCTCATTGTATCTCCTCCAGTCGATTGTAGAAGCAGGACACCGCGCCGGTATGACAGGCAGGGCCC
>CAJKNS010000051.1 GCA_905201305.1 uncultured Eubacteriales bacterium | reverse complement strand
CCCAGCGTGAACCCGCCTGGCGGGAAATTCCCAATTCTCTTGCCAGCGTCTCCTGCGACAATCCTGCCCTCTTCCGGCAGGATTGAATTTTATTCCCGATCATTCTGCATGACCTCCCTTTTCTACCGCCTATTCTACCGAAAAATATGTAAAAAAGCCACCATCCAGGCTTGGAATTTTCGCAACTGCGGGTTGCATTCGGTTTGGGCGGTGTAGCGGCTTTCTCTTTCCGGGCGATTTCATGGAGCTTTTCGTTGGAACATCCGCTGGGGCATACGTACCCGCAATCGTCTTTTGGCAATTCCCCAGGAAAATCACCTTGACTATTATTCTGCTGTATTATAAAATATTGCGTGTATGTCTGACGAGATTTCGTAAAATATGCCTGGTAAATCAGGCGAAGTAAGAGGGTTTCAAATGGTATTTGCAGATCTGTTCTTTCTCTATGTTTTTCTGCCATTGTGTCTTCTTGCCTATGGGCTGGCAAAAGACCTTGGGAAGAAAAACACAGTGCTGATCATCTTCTCCCTGATTTTTTATGCCTGGGGTGAGCCGGTCTATGTCCTGCTGCTGCTGTTCAGCGCCGCCTTCAACTGGTTTATCGGTCTGCTGATTCGCCTGTTTCGCGACACAACAAAGGCAAAAATTGCGGTAGGCGCCGGTGTCGCGGTGGATTTACTGCTGCTGATCGTATTCAAGTATACCGGTTTTCTGCTGGAAAATGTCAACGCACTGTTCCATAGCAGCATTCCCATCCCCAGCATTGCGCTTCCCATTGGCATCAGCTTCTTTACCTTCCAGGCAGTCTCCTATATTCTCGACTGCTATTGGGAAACCGTCGATGTGCAGCTTTCCTTTAAGAAGTTCCTTTTGTACCTGTCTCTGTTCCCGCAGCTGATTGCCGGTCCCATCGTCCGCTACAGCGTGGTAGAACAGGAGATTGACAATCGCTCCACCACGCTGACCGATCTCAGCGAGGGTATGATGCGGGCAATCCTTGGACTTGCGAAAAAGGTCATTATTGCCAACAATCTCTACACCATTGTAACGACCTTCTTTGGAACCAATATCACAAACCTTTCCATTATGGGAAACTGGTACACCGTCATTGTCTATTCGCTCTATGTCTACTTTGATTTCAGCGGTTATTCCGATATCGCCATCGGTCTGGGACGGATGTTTGGCTTCCACTTTGACGAAAACTTTACCCACCCCTTTGCCTGCAAGAGCATCGCAGAATTCTGGCAGCGCTGGCATATCTCTCTGGGCTCCTTCTTCCGGGATTACCTTTTGTATGTTCCCATCTTCGGGCGCCCCCGGAAGTATTTCAACCTGTTTCTTGTATGGTTCTGCACCGGAATGTGGCACGGTGCCTCCTGGAACTTTATCTTCTGGGGGCTCTACTTCGGTCTGTTTATGTTCCTGGAGCAGAAGCCGCTGAAAAAGGCAATGAAGAAGTGGCCGACCTGGGTCAAGCATATTTACAGCAAGGTTGTCATTGTGATTGGCTTTGGTATCTTCTATTTTGAGGATCTGGGGCAGCTGGGACAGTTCTTCCAGCACATATTTGGCATCAGCCTGATTACCCATCATGTGGCATTCTTCGACAGTCTGACCTGGTCTTCCTTCGTCAGCAACTGCCTGCTAATTATCACTGCCATCGTCATCAGCCTTCCGGTATTCCCCAAAATCAAGAGCTTTGTCTTGAAAAACCGGAACGAACGGATCTACAGCGCAGGACGTATTCTTGCCATTGTTGGCTGCATTCTGCTGCTTGCCATCTCCAGTGTGCTTCTGGTGGACAACACCAACAATCCGTTCCTGTATTTCAGATTCTGATACTGCGTATGCCGTGCGCAAGAATAGGAGCCCTTCATGAGTAATCAGCCCAATCCGCAAAAGCGCAACAAGAAAAAATCCCAGGAAAAGCAGCGCTGGCTGCGCCGAAGACAGTATAACAATCTCCGGTTTTCTGCCCTTTCCATGCTGGCAATCGCCGCCTCCTTCCTGCTGATTCTTCTGTTTCTTCTGGTATTCCCCCGTTCCAAGGTCTCGGAAATTGAGAACCGGAACCTTGCAAAATTTCCGAAGTTCACACTGTCCGGCTATTTCTCCGGCGAGTTTACCTCCGATGTTGCCACCTGGTTTGACGACACCGTTCCGTTTCGGGACAGCCTGAAAAACCTGGGCTACACCTTTAAGAATATCTTTGGCTTTTCCACCGATGATTCCATCACCTTTATCAATCAGGACGTGGTTGCCAATGACATGAACGCCGCCACCGCAGACGGCACAGAGGACGCCGCAGCCACCCCGGATTCTACGCTGGAAGCCGCTGCGGAAGCCAGTCCTGTCCCCACCGAGGAAGCGGATCAAAAGGATTTTACCGCAGAGGACGCGGAATTTGACATGTCCAACGGTCTTCTGGTGGTAAAGCAGGACGGTCATTGGAAGTGCCTGAGTCTGTTTGGCGGCGGCGACGACACCAACTATGTCAATGCCCTGACCACGCTGCACGAAAAGCTTGGGGACAGCGTAAAAATCTACTCCATGCCCGCCCCTCTTGCCAGCCAGTTCTACACCCCTGCCAACGCCGCCAGCTACAGCGCCGATCAAAGCTCTCGCTTTGACGAGATTGCCGAGGAATTGGGCAGCGGAATCACCTCCATCAATATCTGCCCGGTTCTGGCAAAGCATACCGAGGAGGACATCTACCTCCGGACCGACCACCATTGGGCGCCGCTGGGTGCTTACTATGCAGCCAGAACCTTTGCCGAGGCTGCCGGTGTAGACTTTGCCGATCTGTCCACCTATGAGGAAAAGGTCAACAGCGGCTATGTGGGAACCATGTATGCCTATTCTCAGGACACCAGAATTCTCAACGATCCCGAGGACTTTGTATACTACATTCCCTCCAACACCTATCAGACCTATTACTACGACACCGCCTTCAACTATCAGTATGACGCGGAGCTGATTCTGGACATGCCTGTGGAAGGCTCCTACCTCATGTTCATGGGCGGAGATAACAAGATTGTCAAGATCAAAACCGACGTCCACAACGGGCGGAAGCTGCTTGTGATGAAGGACAGCTACGGCAACGCCGAGATTCCCTTCTACACCGGCTCCTTTGAAGAAATCTATGTGACAGACATGCGGTATTTCGACTGCAATCTGGTCAACTTTATTCAGGACCGCGGTATCACCGACGTGCTGTTTTCCATGTGCTCCTACTCTGTGGTGGGCACCAATGCAAACGGGCTTTCCGCGCTGATTACCCAGTATCCCGACCAGCATTTGACCGATGCGCAGGAAGAGCAGGAAGCCGCTGCTTCTCCGTCTCCTTCGGCGTCTCCCTCGCCGTCTCCCTCGCCGTCTCCTGCTGCGGAGCCTGAAGTCGAAAGCACCTCCAGCCAGCAGCCTGCCGAAGCATCCCCATCGCCCAATTGATTTGTAATACTATTTGGAAGGAAGGCTTTCCATGAAGGAACTCGAATATCCCTTTGACGCAAGCGAGCTGATTCGCCGGAAAAAATCTTTGCGCCGCCAGCTGCTTGCCGACCAGACTCCCCGCGTGGCAAAGAAGATTGCGGTTCTGGGCGGCTCTACCACCAGTGATATCGTAAAAATGCTGGAGCTGTTTCTCCTGAACTACGGCATTGCCCCTACCTTTTATGAATCCGAATACGCCCAGTATTTTCAGGACGCAATGTTCCCCTCTCAGGAGCTTCTGGATTTTCAGCCAGATCTGGTATTCATCCACACCACCAACCGGAATGTAACCAACTATCCCGCTGTCACGGATACCCCCCAGCAGGTGGAGGACAAGCTCCATGTGGAGCTGGAAAAGTTCACCGCCATGTGGAACAGCATCACAGAGAAATTCCATTGCCCCATTATCCAAAACAACTTTGAAATGCCGCTGTACCGGCTCATGGGCAATCGGGACTGCTATGATATCCATGGCCGTGTTAATTTCCTGACCCGACTGAATCTGGTATTCTATGAGCATGCCGCTTCCCATGACGCCTTTTATATTCACGACATCAACTTTCTTTCCGCCGATTACGGTTTGAAGGAATGGTCCAATCCTCTCTACTGGAATATGTATAAATACGCCATGTGCTTTGACGCCATTCCATCCTTTGCATTCAGTCTCTCCAATATTGTCAAGTCCATCTTTGGCAAGAATAAGAAGGCGCTGGCACTGGATCTGGACAACACCCTTTGGGGTGGTGTGGTCGGCGATGATGGCGTAGACGGTATTGAAATCGGTCAGGAGACCGGCGTTTCCCAGTCCTATTATGAGTTTCAGCAGTATCTCAAGGACGTAAAATCCCTTGGCGTGGTGCTGACTGTGTGCTCCAAAAACGACCACGAAAACGCCATTGCCGGTCTGAATCATCCTGAAGGTGTGCTCCGTCCCGACGATTTTATCGTCATAAAGGCAAACTGGGAAAACAAACACATGAACATTGCGCAGATTGCCGCCGACCTGAACATTCTCCCGGAATCCATCGTATTTGTGGACGACAACCCTGCGGAACGGGAGATTGTTCGCTCCCAGCTGCCCGGTGTCGCCGTACCGCCCATGGACGGCGTAGAAAACTACATCACAACCATCGACCGCAGCGGCTTTTTTGAGGTCACCACGTTCAGCGAGGACGATCTCAAGCGCAACGAGATGTACAAGAACAACGTTCTCCGCAGTGCGCAGATTGCTGCCTTCGGCAACTATGACGAGTATCTCCGCAGCCTGGAGATGCACGGCATCATCGATGACTTTATTCCGGTCTATCTGGCTCGAATCACCCAGCTCACCAACAAGTCCAATCAGTTTAACCTCACCACCCGCCGCTATACCTCCGCCGAAATGGAAGAGGTATATCACAGCAGCGAATACATCCGCCTCTATGGCAAGCTCATTGACAAATTTGGTGACAACGGCGTTGTTTCCGTGGTAATCGGTCACAAAAACGGCACCGTGCTGGATATGGAACTCTGGCTCATGAGCTGCCGTGTTCTCAAGCGGAATATGGAGCAGGCTATGCTGGATACTCTGGTGGAAAAGTGCCGTCAGGCAGGCATCACCCACATCCGTGGTTACTATTATCCCACCGCAAAAAACCATATGGTGGAGAAGCTCTACGAAACCTTTGGCTTTACGCTCACCCAGCAGGACGACGCCGGAAATACGGTTTGGGAGTTGCCGGTGGAGGGCTACGAAAATCAAAACCATGTGATTACCGTTACCGGTAACGCAGCCAACGAATAAAGGAAAGAAGGATTTATCATGGACATCAATACTGTTTATGCAAAGCTCAACGTCATCTTCCGGGATCTTTTCGACGACGATTCCATTGTGGTAACCCCCCAGACCACAGCCAACGACATTGAGGATTGGGACAGCCTGGAGCATATCACCCTGATTGCTACCGTAGAGCGTACCTTTAAGATGAAGTTCAAAATGGGGGAGATTTCTTCCATGAAGAACGTCGGTCAGATGGCAAACATCATTCAGGCGCGCACCAAGCTGTAAGCATCACTCCTGCTTGGATTAAAATCAATATACCAGACGCTTAGACGCAGTACAATCCGGAAATCGGTTTGTACTGCGTCTTTTCATTTGCTCAAGGACGAAAAACATCTTTCCCGATAAAAAGGAGGCATCAATTGCAATGAAAGACGATAAAGCACAAATTGTGGTATACGTCCACGGAAAGGGTGGCTCTGCGGAGGAAGCGAAGCATTACATTCCCCTATTCCCGGATTGCAGCGTGATCGGCTTTGACTATCACGCCCAGACCCCATGGGATGCCAAGGAAGAATTCCCTCGGTTCTTTGCCGCACAGCGGAAGCGCTGTGACCGTCTCACGCTGGTGGCAAATAGCATCGGCGCATTTTTCTCCATGTCATCACTGGACGAGACGCTGATTGACCAGGCGTATTTCATCTCGCCGGTGGTTGATATGGAGCAACTGATTCTGAATATGATGCAGTGGGCGCATGTGACCGAACCGGAGCTTGCAGAAAAGCAGGAGATTCCAACAGATTTCGGAGAAACACTGTCATGGAGCTATCTTCTCTATGTGCGGAAGCATCCCATTTCATGGAAGGTTCCCACCCGCATTTTGTACGGTGCAAAGGATCATTTGACCTCTATGGAAACCATATCGGCTTTTTCAGCTCAAACCGGTGCGGAGCTGACCGTTATGCCAGAGGGCGAGCATTGGTTTCACACAGAAGAACAAATGCAATTTCTGGACAATTGGGTTTTGGGCAATACCGCGCAAATCGTCAAGAGCATCTGACGAGAGATTTTTCGTCAGAAAGCAGAATGGCAAAATCGAAAGGAGCAACAATCATGAAACATACAAAAAAACACATTTTTCTCGCTGCCACCATTACTTTGGTCTGCATACTGACCGCCTGCACCAAAGTATCAGTTGCCCGTACTTCCACCTCTGTCACAACTGCCGACGTACAACCGTCCGCAACTCCCGCACCAATCCAGGCAGAGCCCACCGCAGCGCCTGCCCCTGAACGCACCATCACCTACTCCATTCTGCTGGGCGGTAAGGATACCACCGTCTATCTGGAGGTCAGTGACGTGGAAATCACCCTTTGGGACAGCGCCTCAGGCGGGCAGCTTCTGGCAGTGGAAAAATATTCCCAGCCGCTGTCCGGTGCAGCGGAAGCACTTCAGGACTGTGACTTTACCGATCTTGACGAGGACGGCAACAGCGATCTGACTGCAAGCTTTACGTTCCAGGATGGAAGTACCGCAAGTCTGGTTTGGTTCTATACAGACGGCAGCCTTGTCTATAACGAAGAATTCTCCGTACTGCCCGGGGATGCACCTGCCGGAGATGCATAAAATTCGAATTTTTCCTTTTCAAACCGCCAAAAACATAGTATGATAGGATTGTTTCAAATGAAACTATTTTACCTGTATGGACAAACACGGAGGGAGAATACATCATGACAAACGACGAAACCCGGCAGCAAAATCGTGCCATTGTAGAAAAGTACATGGCAATGGTGGGACAGGAGCGGGAAAACCGCTGGCAGATGTTCACCGACGACGCGACCACAGGACTACAGTACACTGCCACCGGTGAATCTCTGGTGATTTCCGGCATCGACAACATCCGTCAGGGAGACAAGTTCAACTGCAAAAACTTCCCGGACTGGGGCTTCAGCAACATCGAGATTTTCTGTTCTGACGATCCCAACAGCTTTTTGGTGGAATGCGATGGTGAGGGAACCTCCTACGTTTCCGGCAGACCGGTTCACCACAAGGACCATTATGTCCACAAATTCCTGTTCCGTGACGGAAAGATCTGCCTGTACCGGGAGTTCATGAACCCCTGCAACGAGCTGATTGAGCTGGGCGTCAAAATGCCCAAAGCGCCCGTTACCACCGAGGATATGACCGAAGGATAAGCAAAATCCCCCTGATATCGCCGGTTTTCCGGTTCATCAGGGGGACCTCTTATCCCTTTAGCACGTTTCGAACCTCTTCCATGCTGAGGTTCTCTTTTTTTGCAATGTCATGGAGCTGGTCAAACTCCGGCTTTTCCCGGGTAATTCCCCAGCCCTGCGCCCGCTTGACGTCAACTGCGCCCCAAGGTGTCTGCGCCGAATGGGTCGAACGCTCCAGCGTATACCGCCGATGCTCCGTCTCCCGGATACCCAGCGTTGTGGTATGCCGGAACAGCAGCCGAACCATCTGCTCCCGCTGCTCCGGATGACAGAGGACGTTCAAGAGAATACCGGGACGATTTTTCTTCATCTGAATGGCAGTGGTGTAAACATCCAAAGCACCGTTTTCCAGCAGCACTTCCACCGCATAGCCCACATCCTCCGGGGTCATGTCGTCCAGATTGCACTGGAGCTCCACCACCTGGTCTCCGGGGGTATGCTCCGTCTGACCCAGCATGGCACGGACACAGTTTGCCATGGGAAAATCCTTGCTGCCCATGCCATAGCCGATCTTCTCCACCGCCATCTGGGGCATGGGTCCGAACGTTCCTGCAAACTGCCGCAGCAGCGCCGCGCCGGTGGGGGTGCAAAGCTCGCCCGGAATCTCTCCTCCATAGCTGGGAATCCCTCTGAGCAAGTCCGCCGTGGCAGGAGCGGGAACCGGCAGAATGCCATGGGCACAGTGCACATGACCGGAGCCCACATGTACCGGAGATGCGCAGACCTGATCCACCTTCAGCCGATCCATCAGCATGCAAACGCCCACCACATCTGCCACCGCATCCATTGCTCCCACCTCATGGAAGTGGATTTCCTCCACGGGCTTTCCATGCGCCCTGCTTTCCGCCTGGGCAATGGACTGGTAAACCCCCAGCGCCTGCTCCCGCACCGTCTCCGGCAGCGGCAGGTGGGACATGATATGGGTGATATCCGCCATGCTGGTATGGTGATGGGTGTGCGCGTGGTCATGGTCATGGTCATGCTCGTGATGATGCTCATGGTCATGCTCGTGCTCGTGCTCATGACGGTGCTCCTGCGCCTCCATGGCATGGTCATGATGATGTTCATGCTCATGCTCATGGTCATGTCCATGCTCATGGTCGTGCACATGGTCGTGGCTGTACTCCTCTTGCCCGTTTACCGTTACGGTTACATGGGTGCCCAGAATGCCGCACTTCTCCGTTTTCTCCATGGCATAGGTTACGCCCGGGATGCCCAATCCATTGAGCCGGTTCAGCTCCTGCTCCGGCTCGGGAAACAGCTCCAGCAGCGCGCCCATGAGCATATCCCCTGCTGCACCCATTTTGCATTCGAGATACAGTGTCTTCATTTGTCTCCTCCTATATGCGCAATCATACTGGCAAGATAGCCAGCCCCAAATCCGTTATCAATATTCACTACGCTGGTGCCGCTGGCGCAGGAATTCAGCATGCTCAGCAGCGCAGACAGCCCGCCAAAATTCGCACCGTAGCCCACCGAGGTAGGAACCGCAATCACCGGGCAGTCCGCCAGTCCGCCAATGACGCTGGCAAGGGCGCCTTCCATGCCCGCAATGGCAACAATTACCCTTGCGTCCATAATCTCATCCAAATGGCTGAGCAGCCGGTGGAGCCCCGCAACGCCCACGTCATAAAGCCGCACCACACGGTTGCCCAGTGCTTCCGCCGTCAGCGCCGCTTCCTCTGCCACCGGAACATCCGATGTACCGCCGGTTGCCACCACAATGGTGCCGTTTCCCGTAATGGCAGGCAGCTCTCCAACGATGCCCACACGGCTCATGGTATCGTACTTTAGGGGCAGCTTTTCCGCTACAAAATCCGCTTTTTCCTGGTCCATTCGGGTAATCAGAATGGTTTTCTGCCCCTTTTCATACATTGCCGATGCGATCTCCGCAATTTGCCAGGCAGTTTTTCCAGCCCCATAGATCACTTCCGCTGCCCCTTGGCGCAGTGCCCGATGGGTGTCGATTTTTGCAAAGCCCAAGTCCTCATAGGGAGCTTTTTTCAGCTTCAGCACCGCATCGTCCACACTCATGGCTCCCTGCGCCACCTGCTCCAGCATGGCTCTGATCTCCTGCTGCTCCATTATCGTCCCTCCAGATCCAAGAATACGCCCGCAAACAGCGGACGCAGCTCCGCTAAAATCTCCTGCCGTTTGGCAAGCCCCTGCTCCATCTGGTCCTTTGGCAACTGAATCCGAGCCGCATCATGATATACCCGCACCCGGAAATCCGTAAAGCCCAGCCGGAACAGCGCGCTCTCTGCCTGTTCTACCTTTTTCAGTCCTTCTTCCGTAATCTGCACCCCCGAGGGGAACCGGGTGGCAAGGCAGGCATAGGAGGGCTTATTCCAGGTGAACAGTTCCGCTTCCTTCGACCGCTCACGAATCTCCTGCTTGGTCAGTCCGCACAGCCGCAGAGGCGAGAGCACCTGCATCTCCTGAAGCGCCTTCATGCCCGGGCGATCTCCCGCATCGTCAGAGGCATTGGTACCGTCGATAATGGTATCATAGCCGTCTGCCTTTGCCTGCGCCACCAGCGCTCCAAACAGCGCCGTCTTACAGTAGTAGCACCGGTCCGGAGGATTAAAACCCGCGGCTGGCAGAACGTCATAGGGCAGCACCGTCAGCTCGATGCCCACCAGCTCCGCCAATCGCTTGGCGTCTTCCAGCTCAAACTGGGGCTGAAACTGCGTCTTTGCAAAGTAGGGACGAACATCCGCCCCCGCCTGCTTTGCCGCATAGAGCAGATAAGAGGAATCCACGCCGCCGGAAAAGCCCAGCGCCACCTTAGGATGCTCTTTAAAAAATTCCTGTAATGTCATAATTGTGCGCCCTTTCTATGCGCCATAGGCGCGGATTGCTTCCACGCCGCCAGCTTCCATGAGATGATCGTCAAACAGCAATTCCTTAGACGGTCCATCGGCAAACACCGCGCCATCCGTCAGCACCAAAGATCGCTTGCAGGTTTCCAGTGCAAAGGTCAGGTCATGGGTTGCCACCAACATGGTCTGATCCAGGGTATCCAGCACCTGAATCAGCCGGCGCCGGGCTTTGGGGTCCAGGAATGCGGTGGGTTCGTCCAGTAGCAGAATTTCCGGCTCCATGGCAAGCACCGTTGCCAGCGCCGTCATTCGCTTTTCTCCGCCGCTGAGCCGCTGTGATTGCCGGTCCCGGAGCTCCGAAATTCCCAGGCGCTCCAGTGTTTTTTCCGTGCGCGCCTGTACCTCTGCCCCGGAAAGCCCCATATTCTCCAGCCCAAATGCCACGTTCTGATAGACAGTGGGCAGAAACAGCTGGTCGTCCGGATTCTGAAATACCATGCCCATTCGCTGTCGAATCTGGGGAAGATTTTTTTCATTAAGAGGAAGTCCGTCTACGGTAATCTCCCCCTGTCCGCTGAGCAGTCCCACCAGCGTTAAAAGCAGCGTGGTCTTTCCCGCGCCGTTGGCTCCGATCAGCGCCACCCGTTCTCCGGGCGACAGATGGAACTGCACCTGCCTCAGCCCCTGGGTTCCATCCGGATAGGAAAAGGACAATTCTTTTACATCCAGTATGATAACACACCTCCCAGCCATCCTGCAACATCTGTCAGCCGAAACAGCACCGAGCTGCCCAGCACCAAAGCCAAATAACAAGCATCTCTTATATGCATCGGAGCACCACGCCCTACATGCCATTGTCCGCCGTAGCCCCGGCATCGCATGGCGCCGTAAATCCGCTCCGCCCGATCAAAGCTCCGGAGCAGCAAACTGCCCACAAACGGCCCCATATGGCGCATTTCCAGCCCCCTGCGGTTCGGCGCGCGCAGATGATAGGCATCGGACATATGCCCCGCCTCGTCCATAAGTACGCCCACATAGCGGTAGGTCATCTCCAACAGTGCAATCAATGTTCCTGGCACATGGAGTCTGCCCAATGCCCCGGTGAGCTGCGGAAACGGCGTCACCGCAATCAGTGCCAGCACCGCTGCCACTGACAGAACCGCACGAATCAGAATGCCCAGACTGGAAATCAGGCCCTCCGTCACCGGAATCGGACCCAGCATCAGCAAAACATGCCGCTGGGTCAGGAGATTTCCAAGGCTCATCAGCAGACAGAAGGGCAATACGATCAGACATCGGCGGAACACCATGCCAAAGGGTACCTCGCCCAGCGCCAGCACGATTACCGGATAAAAGCAGAAGGCTGCCATCTGTCCAAGGCTGCCGCTTCGAAGGGAAATCAGGCACACCAGATATCCGATGCAGCCCAACAGCTTTGCCATGGGATGCAGCCGGTGGAGAATAGTTTCTCCATCCGCCAGCTGCTCCAGCGCATATAGCTCCCTGGTTTTGCTGCGAATATCCGTCATGAACGCTTACTCCTTTTCCGCCGCTTTTTTCTTCCGCTTCTTTACCGCGAGAATTACACCGCCTGCCGCGCCAGCCAGCACAAAGGTCATAACGCTGCCCGCTACACCTGCCAGAGAGGTACTGGCGGCAGCATTGTCTACCGGCGCTTCATAGTCTGGCATCAGTGCCGTCTTTTCCTGAATCTCCGCCGCCTTTTCCGCTGCGCCCTGCGCCTCCAGCTCGCGGAAGATCTCCGAAAGCCGCTTCGGCGTGACGATCTTCCCCTCGCCCCGCTGGCTGATGCTTTCGTTCTGGCAGAACACGCACCGCAGCCCGCAGCCGGAAAAGAACACCGCGCCGCTGCCGCGCGTGCCGCTGATGCAGGGCTCCTCCCACCGGTGCAGCGCCGCCCGCGCGATTTTGGGCAGCGCACCCATGCGGCAAACGCCCGTGCCGCGCTCCGGCGCGCGCTCCGCGCCGCAGTTTCTGGGGCAAAGCGTGCAGATCATAGGTCGATAAACGCCTCGAATCGCGGCAGGATGCCGATGCCATCCGGGAAGTGGGCGGCGAACTGCGGAATGGCGTGGCTCGGGAAGGAGTTGCCCTCGATGAACACCGGACCATTCGGCGTAATCGCCACGTCCCAGGCGACAAAGCGCACCTGCGGAACGACGTGCATCGCCTTCAGGCACATCGCCTTGACCTCCTCCCAGTAGGGGATCTGCGTGCCGGGGATGCGCTTGCCGGTCATCGGGTGGAATTCAAAGGTCTCGCCCGCCTTGTTCGCGCCCACACCGCTGATCACGCCCGTATCCAGATTGATCGGCGCGGCCATGCCGCCGCAATCGACGTTGTCCATCACCTTGCCGTTGCCGATGCGGATATAGGCGTAGACGATGCCTTCCTTTTTGTCGCCCAGCAGCGTCGCGACGCGGATGGTGTTGACCGAGGTCGGGCAGAGCGCGGCAATCGTCTCATGCTGGATGACCTTGTCCTCCAC
>CAJKNS010000050.1 GCA_905201305.1 uncultured Eubacteriales bacterium | reverse complement strand
CCGCAGCAAGGATGTGTCCCGGCGGGAGCTGTATATCGTGGAGGGCGACTCGGCATTGGGCAGCGTAAAGCTCAGCCGGGATGCGGAGTTCCAGGGGATTATGCCGGTTCGCGGCAAGATCCTCAACTGCCTGAAGGCGGACTATGCCCGGATTTTTAAGAGCGATATCATCACGGACCTCATTAAGGTGCTGGGCTGCGGCGTGGAAATCACCGGGGGAAAAAAGGCAAAGGATCTTTCTGCTTTCGATTTGGGAAATCTCAGGTGGAATAAAATCGTCATCTGCACCGATGCCGATGTGGACGGCTTCCAGATTCGCACCCTGATTCTTACCATGCTCTATCGGCTGGTTCCCACGCTGATTCAGGACGGCTATGTGTATATTGCAGAGTCGCCGCTGTTTGAAATCACCTGCAAGGACAAAACCTGGTTTGCCTATTCCAATCGGGAGAAGGACGAGATTGTAAAGTCCATTGGCGAGAACAAGAAAATCACCATTCAGCGCTCCAAGGGACTTGGCGAGAACGACCCAGATATGATGTGGATGACCACCATGAACCCTGCCACCCGGCGGCTGATTAAGGTCATGCCTCAGGAGGCTGAGGCAACGGCAGCAATGTTTGACCTGCTGGAGGGCGACAACCTCCAGGGGCGCAAGGACCACATCACCGAAAACGGCTATAAGTTTCTGGAACTGGCGGATATTTCCTGAGAAAGGAGGGGGTAACAATGGCAAAAAAGAAAAAAGAAGAAGAAAAGCAGCATAAGGACAATCCCAACGTCATGGGACTGCATGCGGAAATCGTCGAGCAGCCCATTACCGAGACGCTGGAAATCAACTTTATGCCCTACGCCATGAGCGTCATTATGTCCCGGGCAATTCCGGAAATCGACGGCTTTAAGCCCTCTCACCGGAAGCTACTGTACACCATGTATAAGATGGGACTGTTAAACGGCAGCCGCACCAAATCCGCCAATATCGTGGGTCAGACCATGCGTCTCAACCCCCACGGTGATTCGGCGATTTATGAGACAATGGTACGTCTCAGCCGGGGCTATGGGGCGCTGCTCCATCCCTTTGTGGATTCCAAGGGCAACTTTGGTAAGGCATATTCTCGGGATATGGCATATGCTGCCTCCCGATACACCGAGGCAAAGCTGGACACCTTCTGTCAGGAGCTGTTCCGGGATATCGACAGTGATACGGTGGATTTTGTGGACAACTACGACAGCACCATGAAGGAGCCCTCCCTGCTGCCCACCACATTCCCCAATGTGCTGGTGTCTGCCAATAACGGCATTGCGGTTGGTATGGCAAGCAATATTTGCGGCTTTAACCTCCGAGAGGTCTGCAACGCTGCCATTGCCCGGATTAAGAACCCGGACTGCGACCTGAGAGAGTATCTGCTGGCGCCTGATTTTCCAACCGGCGGCGAGCTGATTTATGATGAAAATGAGATTGCCAGCGTCTACAATACCGGACGCGGCAGCATTCGTGTCCGGGGCAAATGGCGGTATGTAAAGTCCGAGAACCTCATTGAAATCTATGAGATTCCCTATACCACCACCTCTGAGGCAATCATCGACAAGGTGGCAGAGCTGATTAAAGCCGAGAAAATCCGCGAAATCTCCGATATGCGGGACGAAACGGACCTGAGCGGCTTGAAGCTGACCATCGACTTAAAGCGCGGCGTGGATCCCGACAAGCTCATGACCAAGCTCATGAAGCAGACGCCCCTTCAGGACAGCTTCCCCTGCAACTTCAATATTCTGATCGGCGGCTTCCCGAAGGTCATGGGCGTGGGCGAAATTCTGGAGGAGTGGACCGCATGGAGAACGGAATGCGTTCGCCGCCGGGTTTACTACAGCCTGACCAAGAAGAAGGAAAAGCTCCATCTGCTGCTGGGTCTGCAAAAGATCCTGCTGGACATTGACAAAGCGATCCGCATCATCCGGGAAACCGAGCTGGAGGAGGACGTCATTCCCAACCTGATGATCGGCTTTGGCATCGATGAGATTCAGGCAAATTATATTGCGGAGATCAAGCTCCGGAACATCAACCGGGAATATATCTTAAAGCGAACCCAGGAAACCGATGCCCTCCAGAAGGAAATTGCCGATTTGGAGGATACGGTGAACTCCCCACGGCGGATCAAGGCAATTATCGTCAAAGAGCTGGAGAATGTGGCGAAGAAATATGGCACAGACCGGCACACCACCATTCGCTACGAAGCGGTGGAGGAATATCAGGAGGAGCAGCAGGAGGTGCCGGATTATCCGGTGAACCTGTTTGTCACCCGGGACGGCTATCTCAAGAAGATTACCCCCCAGAGCCTTCGCATGAGCGGCGAACAGAAGCTCAAGGAAGGGGACCGGATGGTATTTGAGGTGCAGACCACCAATCGCGCAGAGGTACTGGTATTTACGGACCGCTGCCAGGTGTATAAAACGGCGCTGAGCGAATTTAAGGACACCAAGGCAAGCGTGCTGGGAGACTATCTGCCCACCAAGCTGGGCTTTGACGACGGCGAGCTGGTGACTGCGGTATGCCTGCCCGGCGACTATTCCGGCTTTATGCTTTTTGCCTATGAAAACGGCAAGGTAGGCAAGGTGGCGCTGTCGGCTTATGACACCAAGTCCAACCGCCGAAAGCTCACCGGTGCCTACAGCGATAAGTCTCCGCTGAAGGGCGTTCTGTGCCTCCACGAGGATGCGGACGTGGTGCTGTATTCCACCGATGGTCGCGCACTGGTGCTGAACTCCGCACTGCTCAGCGTCAAGACCACCCGCTCCACCATCGGCGTTGCGGCATTGACTCTGCGGAAGAAGGCACTGCTGGATCACATCCGGCTTTTGGAGGGCAGCGGCATTCAGAATGTCAGCCGCTATCGCAGCCGCACGGTGCCCGCTGCCGGTGCCATTCTTAAGGAAGATGACCTGGAGGACGTTCAACTGACCATGGAGCTGTAAAAGGCTCCGTAATTGGGAGGGAATTGTTTGAAAGAGAAATTACCAAAGACGCTGAAAAGTCTGTTTTGGATTCTGATCGGCAGCGCCATCTATGCCATCGGCTTTGACCTGTTTCTGGAGCCAAACCAGATCGGCGCAGGCGGCATTTCCGGTCTTGCCATTGTCATTGCCTATTTTGTGCCGGTGCTGTCGGTGGGCGTATTGACTTTGATTATCAATATTCCGCTGTTTCTGGCGGGCTACCGGTTTGTGGGCAGAAAGTTCTTCTGGGGGTCGCTGGCAGGCATGGCGATTTCCTCAGTGCTCATTGATGTGCTCTCTCCGTTTCTGGTGATGGAAACGGAGCCGCTGATGGGCGCGATATTCGGCGGCGGTATGGTGGGCTTTGGCTGCGGCATTGTGCTGATGCAGGGAGCCTCCACCGGCGGCACGGATATTGTGGCGCGGCTGATGAAATATCGGTTCCCGAACATGTCCATGGGCAAGCTGGTAATGGCGGCGGATCTGGTGATTGCCGTGATTACCGGTATTGCCTTCCGGGATTTCAGCAAAACCCTGTATTGCTGTGTTGCCCTGTACATCAGCGGAGAAGCCGTGGATGCGGTGGTATACCGGTTTGACTATTCTCTGGTGGCGGTGATTGTAACGGATCGCTCCCTGGAGATTCGGGACGCCATTGATCAGGCGCTGGACCGCGGCTGCACCTTCTTAAAAGGCGAGGGCGCCTATACCGGGAATGCCAAGAATGTGGTTTACTGCGCGGTAAAGCGCCGGCAGGCGGCAGAGCTTAAGGAGCTGGTGATGGGCATTGATCCCGAAGCGTTTCTGGTGCTTCAGGAAGCCCACCAGGTTCTGGGCGAGGGATTTGAACGGTATTCCAAAAATAAACTGTAGGGGGAGAGACAATGAAGCGAATCCTTGCCATGGTATTGGCGATTGCATTGCTCACCGGCTGTACGCCATTTCACCGCAGCAGCTATGTTTCCGTGACTCCCCACAATGAGGAATATCAGGTGGCGGTGGACTCCAGTGCGCTGACCGTTAGCGGTTATCTGAGCCTGAAAAATGCGATTCTGGGTCTGGTGGAGGATGCGGTGGAGGAAGGCGTGATCCGGGCAGAATCCTATTCCGGCGATCTCAGCCAGGATCTTTCCAGCGCCGTCTACGAGGTGTCTCGAGGGGATCCTTTGGGGGCATTTGCCGTGGACTATATGACCTATGACTATTCCCAGATTGTCAGCTACTATGAAATCCACATTCATACCACCTATCGGCGGACGCTGGAGGAGATTCAATCGGTAAAAAGCACCTCTGGAGTAGAGGGTGTCCGGTCCCGTCTGCGGGATGCCATGGGGGAGTATGAACCTCTACTCCGAATCCGGGTGGAGGACTACGGCAGCCTGGATATTGAGGAGCTGGCACAGCAGGTCTTTGAGGACAACGCGGAGTTTGCACTGGAAATGCCCCAGACAGAGGTAACGGCATTCCCGGATACCGGCAGCCGGCGAATTCTGGAGATTTCATTCCGCTATCCACACACACAGACTTCCCTGGAATCGTTCCGGGATGAAACGGCGGATCAGGTGGAGAAGCTTGCCAGCCTGTATGGCAGCGCAAACAGCGATGTTGCCAGTGCGCAGCGGCTGTTGGAGCGGCTGGTGCGGGATGGAGAGCTGACCACGGATTCCACCGGGTTTTCTGACAGCGCCTATGGCGCCCTGTGCTTAAACAAAGCCACCAGTCTTGGGTTCTGCCAGGCATATTTGCTGCTGCTGCGGAAGATGAATATTCCCTGCCATCTGGTACACGGCACCTACGGTGTGGAAAAGCTGGTTTGGTGCCAGCTGCAGCTGGGCGGCGAAAGCTTTTATGTGGATCCCAGCCGCTGTCTTGTGACCGGAGATACCAACGGTGCGCTGATTCCGGAGGCATCGCTGACGACACTGGGCTATGTGCTGGATTCCTGAGGCAGCACCATATAGACATGAAAAAGCATCTGCTGCAGGCTTGCGGCAGATGCTTTTGTGATAGTTGGACTAGTCCTCCAAAACGGTATTGGGGCAATACTGCGCCACCATTTTTTGCAGGGATTTGAGGTCGCGAAACGTCTCCGGACGCTTATCCGGATCACGGAGTAGGGCAGAGGGATGGAACATTGCCATGCGCCAGGTACCGTCAATTTCATACCACTTCCCATGCTCCCGGGTAATGCGAAACTCCGGATCGATGAATTCCATGGCGGCAATGCGCCCCAGACATACAATGAGCTTTGGGCGGAGCAGGGCAATCTGTGCATCGAGCCAGGGACGGCAGCATTCCCGCTCCGTGGGCTTGGGGTCACGGTTATGAGGCGGACGGCATTTTACGATGTTTGCAATGTAGCAATTCCGGCGGCTTAGTCCGATGATGGACAGCATTTCGTCCAAAAACTGCCCTGCTGCCCCCACAAACGGCTCTCCTTGCAGGTCCTCGTTTTCGCCGGGACCTTCGCCAATGAACATCACGTCAATCTTGCTGGGACCCACGCCGAATACCACGTTATGCCGGGTTTCGTGCAGGGAGCATCGGGTGCAGGATAGGCAATCAGCCCGGAGCGCGTCAAGATTTTCATATTCCATGGGATCATCTCCTTTTCAGAATTCGAACCAGAATTACAATCACAATGACCAGCAGAAGCGCTGCCGTACCAATCACAGCCAGCAGCAGGGTCCCGGCGGAAATCCCCAGGTGTCCGGCAGCAACGTTAATCAGCGTTACGGCAGCATCCGGGGATGGGCTGGGGGAGGGAACGGGAGTTGGCTCGGGTGTTGGTGTGGGTTCAGGCGTCGGAGTTGGTGTCGGCTCGGGGGTTGGCGTTGGTGTCGGAGTTGGCGTCGGAGTTGGTGTTGGTTCGGGCGTTGGTTCCGGCGTCGACTCAGGGGATGGCTCCGGCGTTTCTTCCGGAAGGGCGTCCAGATACGCCTGATAGGTCAGAGCAGTATCATAATTGTAAAAGCCCCAGTTGAGCAGGGCGCGGCTTTGGGTGAAGCTGCCCAACAGCACGGTGCCGTCGCTGCTTTCTTCCTTTTCCGCACCCAACACCACGGAGATCAGGTTCATGCCCTCCCATGCGGCGCCTGCAACCAGACAGTAGCCAGCAGGCGTGGTAAAGCCGGTTTTAACGCCGTATGCACCCTCATAGGCGTATTCCGGATGGGTGGAGCCGGATAGAAAATAGTTTGTGGTATCCAGCGTGCGGGCATCGGAGAGATTGGTAGCGGGAATTTCCGCCTGGGCAGTGCCGCAGATGGTGAGAAAATCGTCATAAGCCATGGCGGCTCGGGTGATGATGGCAAGATCTCTGGCACAGGTGTAGTGATCTTCGTCGTGAAGACCGTTGGTGTTGGAAAAGTGCGTATTGGTGCAGCCCAATGCTTCGGCTTCCTGGTTCATGAGGTCCACGAAATCGGGAACGGAGCTGCTGACCAATATGGCAACGGCATTGGCGGCCTCATTGGCGGAGACGATCATCAGGCATTGAAGAAGCTGGTAGACCGTCAGCTCCTCGCCAGCCTTTAGATTGGCGGTGGAAGCGCCGACGCTCATGCCGGAATGGATGCCATCGGGGATGGTGACATAGGCGTTTACGTCCAGGTATTGCAGCGCCAAATAGCAGGTCATGATTTTTGTTGTGCTGGCAGGGTATAATGTATCAAGGTCATTCTGACGATAAAGCACCTCACCGGTGTCGGCGTCCATGAGAATTGCACCCTTTGCCTGCAGCTCCAGCGCAGGAGGAGCGGGGACGGAATCGGTTTCCACCAGAGAATCGGTGGCAAAACACGGTATTACCCACACATATAGTAGAATTAGCAAAAGAAAAGACGATAAAAACTTATATTTTCTCATTCAAAAAAAGCTCCTAGTATGGTACAATAATGTCGAATACGCGATACATCATAGCATATTTACGGAGGAAAGGAAAGTCGCTCCATGAATTTCGATAAACTGCAACGGCTCCTGGTCTTGGCAGCGTGTATCGTGGCGGCATATGTGGTGGGCTTTTATCAGGGCAAAGGCGTCGCGCCTGCCACAGTGGAGATTGTAACGGCGTCCGCAGCGCCCACTGCATCGGTGGCTGCGGTGTCACCGGAGGTCTCCGTTCCGGTACCGTCAGCTGCACCTGCAACGGCGGATTCTGTGGTGGAAGCTGCGGTCCAGGAAGCGCCGGTGAATTCCGGACGAATCAATATCAACACAGCCTCGCTGGAAGAGCTGGAAACGCTGCCGGGCATTGGCCCGGTGATTGCCCAGCGGATTATCGACTACCGGCAGACCTATGGACCCTTTACCGAGAAAAATCAGATCAAAGAGGTAAACGGTATTGGGGATAAGAAATACAGTGATCTGGAAAACCTGATAGAAGTGGGGAATGAACAATGAAAATTCTGGTTGTAGATGATGAAAAGCTCCTGGTCAAGGGCATTAAGTTCAATCTGGAAAACGACGGCTATGAGGTTGCCGCTGCCTATGACGGCGAAGAGGCGGTAGAGCTGGCGAAATCCGGGGATTTTGACCTGATTATTCTGGATATTATGATGCCCAAGATGACCGGTCTGGAGGCTTGCATGCAGATTCGGGAGTTTTCCAATGTGCCGATTATCATGCTGACTGCAAAGGGCGAGGACATGGACAAGCTCATCGGCTTTGAGCAGGGTACCGACGACTACCTCACCAAGCCCTTTAATATTCTGGAGCTCAAGGCGCGGATTCGTGCGCTGCTCCGCCGGTCTACTCCTGCGGAAACCAAGGAGGAGTGCACTCGGATTACCTGCGGCGACATCACGCTGGACACCAGCGAACGCAATGCCTATAAAAACGGCAAGGCGGTGGAGCTGACCGCCCGTGAGTTTGACCTGATGGAGCTTTTAATGAAGAATCCTGGACACGTTTATTCCAGAGAGAACCTGCTGGATATCATCTGGGGCTATGAATATCAGGGTGAAATCAGAACGGTAGACGTCCATGTGCGCCGGCTCCGTGAAAAGCTGGAGCGGGTTCCTGCACAGCCGGAGTATATTATGACGAAATGGGGCGTTGGCTATTATTTCAAGGCTTAAACGGTTCGCTGTCCAGTTTCGCAACAGCCTTTTGATGAAGGTTGTACTGGCGATGCTGGTGGTAACGGCTGCACTGCTGATTTACCAGACCAGCGCACCGGTGCACATTACGGAGAATATGATTTTCTCCTATAAGCACAAAATGCTATTGGGCGAAGCGGAAACGGTGGCGTCCTCTCTCTCCAGCAGCCAAAATCTCACCAGCCAGGGGGCGGAGGAGATTATGAGCGTGCTGGGCACCCGGGATATGGGGCAGGTGGTGATTACCGACGGAAGCGGCGTGGTGCTTTACAGCTCCAATTTGTCCGTTTCGCCGGTGGGCAGCTGCACCCTGTATCCGGAGATTGTTTCGGCGCTGCGGGGGAACGACGCATTTCGGTGCACCTTTACCGGAGATGCATTTGTCAGCCGCGGCGCCATTCCCGTGATGTTCGGGGGCGATATTACCGGCTGCGTGTACATGGTGGAAATTGATTCGGAGCAGGCGGCGCTGCTGACCAGCATCCAAAACAACGCGGTACGGACCTCTGTGATTACGGTGCTGGTATCGCTGATTTTGTACATTGTGTTCGGTCTGGTGGTTATCCGGAAGAACGAGAGCTTGCTGCAATCCATTCGACGGGTGCAGGACGGCGACTATGAGCATCGGGTGGAGGTCAAGGGCAAGGACGAATTTGCCGTGCTTGCCAATGAGTTCAACGCACTGACGGATCGGCTCCAGCAGACGGAGCAGCTTCGGCGGCAGTTTGTATCCGATGCTTCCCATGAGCTGCGGACGCCGCTGGCTGCCATGCGGCTGCTGTCCGACTCCATTTTGCAGAACGACATGGATCAGGACACCATCCGGGAGTTCGTACAGGACATCTCCGGAGAAGCGGACCGACTGACAAGAATGACCTCGAAGCTATTAAATCTGACGGCGCTGGACAGCCGCCAGTTTACCCCCACGGAAACGGAGCCGGTAAACCTGGGCGAGTGCTGCAAAAAAGCGGTGCGCATGCTGGGACCCTATGCTAAGGAAATGGGCGCAGAGATCGAGCAGAGCTCCGAGGAAAACTGCTGCGTCATGGCGCGGGAGGACGACATCTTCCAGCTGGTGCTGAATTTGGCGGAAAACGGCGTGAAATACAGCCAGGAGGGCGGACAGGTGCGCCTGATCGCCTATTCCCAGGGCAGTACAGCCATCCTGATTGTAGAGGATAACGGCGTAGGAATTCCGGAAAACGAGCTGGATCGAATCTTCCAGCGATTTTATCGGGTGGACAAGGCGCGCTCCCGGGAGGCTGGCGGCACCGGTCTTGGGCTTGCCATTGTCCGGGAAACCGCAGAGAAGTTCGGCGGTACCGTTACCGCAGCCAATCGTCCCCAAGGCGGCGCACGGTTTACGGTACAGTTCCCCCGTTACCAGTGGGAGGGAGAGCCATGAAACGATTGCTTAGTCTGATGATGGTCTTATGCCTGCTGTTTGCCGGCTGCGGCGCAACGACGTCTCAAACCGGAGGGAACCATGTCCTGTTCTTTTATGAACAGCGGGGCGCGTCGGAGCTGGCAGCCGATGCAATGCTGGCATCCGAAAGCCGCACGACCTACGCGGGAGCGCTGGGACCGGTACTGGAGCTGTATTTTCGCGGACCGGTCCAGGATGATTTGATTTCTCCGTTTCCGGATGGTACCGAGGCGATTTCCGTTGACCAGGGGGAAGATGGAACGGAGCTGGTACTGTCCAGTGCATTCTTTTCCCTTCAGGGGGTGGATCTGGCGGTAGCTTGCGCTTGCCTGGCGCGAACCGTGTGCGTCTATACCGGTGAGACTGCTATTACCCTGTCGGATGAGCTGGGACGGATTCATATGGAGCTGACCCCGGACAGCTTTTTGGTACAGGATGAATATCAGTCGGATACCGACCAGATGTTTACGTTATATTTTCCCTCAGAGGATCGGCGCTATGTGATTCCGGAGCTGCGGGAAGCAACCCTCAGCGAAAATGAGACGGCGGAGACGTATTTGATGAGGGAGCTTTTATCCGGTCCCGAGACTGTTGGCTTGCAGGCAGCAATGCCCGATGGAACCGAGGTTTTGAACGTCTCCACCAGCGGCGGTGTCTGCACGGTGGACCTGTCTTCGGATTTTTATGACAAGGCTTTTTCAGGGGAATACGGACTGTACACTGCCGTGTACAGCATTGTAGATACCCTGACCGGACTGGACACAGTGGATTCGGTGATATTCCTGAAGGACGGCGCATCCATCGGCGGCAGCGGCATCATGCTGCTGGGGAGCCGATCACCCGTGATACCCGGGTGATCGGACCGGTTCACAACACCGGGGGAGAAATGGATGTGAATCTTTATACCCTTCAGCGGATGACCGGCGATCCCTTTCCGGTTCCGGTGCGGGTGAAGCAGCAGGTATCGGAGCCGTCTGCAGAGGCGGTGCTGAACGAACTGCTGGGCTACACGCCGCCTCAGGGCTTCTATAATCCCATTCCCTTTGGCACCGAGCTGCTCAGCGTCAGCGTATCTGGCAGCGTGTGCTACGTGGATTTGTCCCGGGAGTTTGTGCCCGGCAACGATACCGAGGAAAAGGAACGGGAGGCGGTCTGGGCGTTGGTTCAGACACTGACCGGCTTGGATGCGGTAAATTCCGTCTCACTGACTATTGAGGGCGAGGCGGGCGGTCTGAGCTATGTGGATCTGTCGGAGCCGCTCACCAGAAAAATGGTACGGCTGCATTGACAGAATGTGTTTATCGTGCTAAAGTATACCCTACGGGAATGTTATTTCCTGTAGGGTATTTTTTTCAGCCATCTGTATGACTGGTAAATTGATGACAGAATGGCGCAAAAGGAAGGAGCGGCTGGCATGCCACAAAATATTGATACAAAATGCGTTCAGGGAGGCTATACTCCAGGCAATGGAGAGCCTCGTCAGATTCCGATTATTCAAAGCACCACGTTTAAATATGCTACCTCTGAGGATATGGGCAAGCTGTTTGATCTGGAGGCAAGCGGATATTTCTATTCCCGGCTTCAAAACCCCACCTGCGATTATGTGGCTTCCAAAATTGCGGAGTTGGAGGGCGGCACCGCAGCGATGCTGACCTCTTCCGGACAGGCTGCCAACTTCTTTGCGCTGTTTAATATTGTGGGCTGCGGCGACCATATTGTGGCGTCCTCCTCTATCTACGGGGGCACCTTTAATCTCATCAGCGTCACCATGGCAAAGATGGGCATTGAAACCACGTTCGTAAGCCCCGATGCCACAGAGGAAGAACTGAATGCGGCATTCCGTCCCAATACCAAGGCGATGTTTGGCGAAACCATTGCTAATCCTGCCCTGACGGTGCTGGACATTGAGCTGTTTGCCAAAGTAGCCCATGCCCATGGGGTCCCGCTGATTGTGGACAACACCTTTGCTACGCCCATCAACTGCCGTCCCTTTGAGTGGGGCGCAGATATCGTCACCCATTCCACCACCAAGTATATGGACGGTCACGGTGCCTGTGTGGGCGGCGCCATTGTAGACAGCGGTAACTTTGACTGGATGGCGCACAAGGATAAGTTCCCCGGTCTTACCACGCCGGATGAAAGCTATCACGGCATCACCTATGCCGAGAAGTTTGGTCAGGGCGGCGCATTTATTACCAAGTGCACCGCACAGCTGATGCGGGACTTTGGCTCCACCCAGTCCCCCCAGAGCGCCTTTATGCTGAATCTGGGACTGGAGAGCCTGCATGTTCGGATGCCCCGGCACTGTGAAAACGGTCAGGCGGTGGCAGAATTCCTGAATCAGCATCCCAAGATCGCCTATGTGAACTACTGCGGTCTGCCCGGCGACAAGTATCATAAGCTGGCAGAGAAATATCTGCCCAACGGCTCCTGCGGTGTGGTATCCTTCGGTCTGAAGGGCGGACGGGCTGCTGCGGAGACGTTTATGAAGCACCTGAAGCTGGCTGCCATTGAAACCCATGTGGCAGATGCCCGTACCTGCTGCCTGAACCCTGCCACCAGTACCCATCGGCAGATGAACGATGAGCAGCTGAGGGCAGCCGGTGTGCCCGCTGAGCTGGTTCGTATGAGCTGCGGACTGGAGAGCAAGGACGATTTGATTGCGGATATTGCCCAGGCGCTGGATGCTATTTGACGAAAATAACAAAAATCTGCATCAAAATTGCACGAATCATGCAGCCAGATTTGTGTAGAATGCTTGACTTACGGAATTGCGTATGCTATACTTTAACGTGAAATGAATGGGGGCAGGTGAAAACAATGATCGTACTGTTTATGCTGGGTCTGGCGTGTCTTGCCATTGCCGGAATGAAGTATGTAGAGGGCATCAGCTTCTCTCTCATCGTTTATGCAGTGGTTGGCGTTGTGTGCGTTGTCGCTTATCTCGTCAACCTTGTCAGAAAGAAAATGGAGAAGTAGTCCATAACGGAAACAATACCGCGGCATCTGACTTCAGATGTCGCGGTATTTTGCGCTTTTTTCGTTATAGGGAATAATCCTCTTTGTCATATTTGGTGAAGTCCACAGCGGCGGGCTTTGGAGGCACCCGGCGCAGGGGATTATAGCGAAAGCGGCGGCAGTGATCTCCGGCATCGCGAATGCCCTTTTTCCGGCAGATCACCGTGTCCGGTTCTGCCGGTGCAGCATAGCGGCAATAGGTACAGCGGGGTTCGATATGTTTGCGAAACAGCATGGGGGTTCCTCCTGAACTGGATGTAAAATCAATGGTTTACCTCCATTATATCCGATTTCCGCGCCGATGGAAAGCCCCTTTTGCATAGACCAATAAAGAAACTGCGGTAAAAATCAGTCCC
>CAJKNS010000049.1 GCA_905201305.1 uncultured Eubacteriales bacterium | reverse complement strand
CCCCCTTTGCACGCCTTTCTTCAATATCTTTCGTCGTGCAACGAAAGATATTGCCGCCGGAGGCTGTACCGAAAAGAGAATGCCCGTAAACTCATAGAACCTCAAAAACCATCCCCTGAATCACAAAAAAACGGACGCACCATCGTGCGTCCGTTTTCCCTGAATTTTAATCAAAGCTGAAATCCAGTTCCTCATGATTCTTCACATACCCAATACTTGTCTCCAGACCGGTGAGATTCTTCTTATAGCAATAATACTCCATCTCGCCGTCCAGCCGCATGGCGTACTTCCGGTCGGTCATGGGCACCAGCTCGAGGGTATGCTCCTCGCCGCCCTCCAGGGTAATGGTGATCTTGGAGGTTGCCTCGGCGTTGGCATATTCCTTCTTCTCGTCCTCGGTGAGGTTGTCCACCACACGGAAATACAGGCACTTGATATACAGCCGCCGAATGTTCGTCTCGCTGATCTCCTCGCCGTCCAGGGTGCCCTCCACCTTGTCCGCATCGTTGCCGTTGGCGTTCTTCTTGGTGGAATGGGTCACGTCCACGGTGTAGTCGTTGTCGTCGATGGTGATATTCAGGGTCTTCAGCTGCTCGATGTTATAGCTCCAGACGGTCCGCAGCATGAACTGCACATAGCTCAGACCGTCCCAGCCCACCGCAGTGGAGGAGCAGGTAATCAGGGTGTCGGTGCCCTCCAGCATGCAATAGGTGTAGTCCGCGTTGGGGCACACGTCGCCAATGAGCAGATGGACCTCGTTCCCTGAGGTGTCGGTCATCTCCAGCTTGGCGGGATGGTTGAGGCCATAGTCGGCGTATTCATCCTCGTCGATATCCTTGATGATGCTGCCCAGGGACAGGGTAGAAACCACGTCCAGAATGTTCTGCTGAATGGTGGTGGCGTTGCCGGACACCTGATAGGGCTCCAGCATTACGTACTGGCTGCCCTCGGTGTTATACTCATTGGACTGGTCGCTGTCCAGCTGGACCTCGATCTCGCTGCCGTCCCGATTGGTGAGCTTCACCCAGTTGATGTTGGTGTAAACATCGTCATCGGTGTAGGTGGGGAACAGGGTGATGGCGCGGTACTCAATGGGCCGGCGCACCAGAAGCGAATCCACATAGGAGCCGATGGTGAACACGGTATCGGACTCATTGGTCATGCAGTAATAGGTCTGATCCACCGGCGCCTGAGAGCCGATGATGAGATCCACCTCGCTGCCGTCGGAATAATAGGTCTTCACGGTGGCGGTGGGCTCGTCCAGTCCGTACACGCTCAGGTCCTTGGCGTTCTCCTCTACCACGGAGTTGGCAGTGATGGAGGTCAGGGTGTAGAGCATGGAACGGAACATGGAGGTGTCGTACTCAAACTTGCCGGGGTCGGGGCTAACGTCATAGGAATAGACCTCCGCGCCCTTGTCGTCGGTGGAACGGGTGATGGTCACATCCAGCGCTTCGGAGGCATAGGCATAGCTGGTGTCCTCATCCACCTTGCGCTCCGTGGGAACGATGGTAAACCGTTCCAGACTGTCGTAATCCCGATTGATGATATACGCGGTTTCCGCGGAGGAGGATTCCTCCTGGCTGACGGAATCCGCCGTGGTATCCCCGCTGCGGGAGGGCAGATGGGTCACCACCAGAGATGCAATGATGAAGACAATCAGAACAGCCCCTGCGATGATAATGGTTTTCAGGCTCTTCATTATTTATGTCTCCTTTTTGCCCATACGGTGATACCGGCAATCAGGCAAACGCCGGGGATAATCAGAATCAGCAGATAGAACAGCACGCTCTTTGCGGAGCCGGGTACTGCCAGCGTGTTGGAGGTCAGATCCTTGGAGGCAATGGAAACCGCCTCGGTGTCGTCGCTCATGAAGTTCAGAGCAGAGAGTACATAGTCCTTGTTCAGGAACGCGGTGTTGTCCAGGGTGCTGTCGCTGAGGAAGCCTGCGTTCAGGAACAGGGCATAGGAATAGGTGCTGTTGAGATTATGCATGGAGTTCTGATAGGACAGCACGCCCACGTTAAAGGGACCGGTTTCGTCGGTGTCGGTCTGCTCATAAGAGGTGGTCTCAGAATTCAGGTCCTTGGCATAGGAGTTGTTGGAGGTGGACATGAGCACCTGGGTTCCTCTCCAGTTGTCCTGCTCCCACAGGGTGGTGATGGGACGGGCGCCGGGGATGATTACATAGCTCTTGGTGTCCAGATTATCCGTCAGCCCCTCCACGGTGTTGATGTTGGGCATCAGATAGAAGTTGGTGCCCGCGAAGCAGCGCTCATTGTCGTAGACCATTTCGCTCTCGTAGGCAACGCCCCACTCCTCAAAATACTCCTCAAGATTCTGGAGCTTGGGGGTGTTGGAGGCAAAGGAGACGATCATCTTGCCGCCATTGTTCATGAACTCTTCCAAAGCGTCGATTTCCTCGGTGGTGAAATCGCCCTGGGGCTGGGAGATAATCAGCATGTCGATGTCGTCGGGCACCTTGCCCTCCTGCATCAGGCTCAGCGTCTCGGTGTCGTAGTTGGCAGAGGTCAGCAGGGTGTCCAGGGTTTCGTGGTTGGTGTCCTCCTGATGTCCGGTGGTGTACGCCGCCTTGGGCACCTTGTTTGCGGTGACATACAGGATCGCAGAAGTCAGCCGTTGCTCCGCCCGGAGACCGGTTAAATACTTGGTGTCGCTGGAGGAGCCGGAGGAAGCGTTCTTGTCGGTCTGGTACTCCAGCAGGTCGTAGGGGCTCATGGACTTATAGCGCTTGGAGCTCTCTACAATGATGTCGCCGGAGCTCAGGTCGCCCAGCTGATCGTACTGGGCAAAAATCGCGGGATTGTTCACGGCGTTGATGTATTTGACCGTGACGTTGCCGTGGCTCAGCTGCTCATAGCGCTGGAGGACCTTGGGCAGACGCCGGAGGTCAGAGTTGTTGGCATAGTCCGTCTCGTCGCACAGGACGGTGACGGTGATGGGCTCGGACAGGGTGCCCAGCAGCTGAACGGTTTCGTCGGAAATCTCATATTCGCCCTTGGAGGTCATGTCGATTTCCAGCACATACCGGTCTGCGATGTAGTCCACAAAATAGTTCACGGCGATCACTGCCGCAATCACCACAATGGTGGAGATCAGCGCCAGAGCGCCGATCTTCATGCGGCGCTTTTTACCCAGCTGGGCGCTGGAGCCGGCAGCGTCCACAGGCTTTATTTCTTGATTTTTCTTGTTGCTCATTGGGATGGTTCCTCCTTAGCTCCAGCGTTTTCTCTCCAGCATCCGCACGGTCAGGAACACGAACGTGCCGGCAACGCTGAGGTAGAAGAACAGGTCGGCGAATGAGAAGATGCCCTGTGCAAAGTCCTCATAGCGCCGGAACATGGAAAAGTAATAGATGAGATTTTTCGCCCAGGTCGCCTTCATGAAGCTGTAGGAGTAGTCCATGAGGTACAGTCCCAGGAACACTGCCACAGTCGCCACGCATGCCACCAGCTGGTTCTGGGTCAGGGAGGAGATAAACACGCCGATGGAGATAAACGCCATGGCGGTGGCAAGAATCGCCACATAGTTGCCGATGACCGTTGCCGCCTCCAGCTGCCCCCAGGAGGAGATCACCACCACATACACCAGGGTAATGAGGATGCCGATGGCAAACACCACCAGCGCCGCCAGAAACTTGCCCATGACAATGCCCGTCAGGCGAACGGGAGCCGTGAACAGCAGCTGATCGGTTTTCTGCTTATAATCCTCGGCAAAGGTGCGCATGGTGAGGATGGGGATCAGGAACACGCACATGGTAACGATAAAGGAGAAGATGCCGTCCAGACTGCTGGAGCCGGAATACACGTTCATCAGGTAAAAATAGATGTTCAGCACCAGAACAAACGCTGCCAGATACACATAGCCCAGCGGGGACTTGAAATAGGCACGCAAATCGCGCTTGAAAATTGCAGACATTGTGATTAACCTCTTTTCGCGGAAGATTTTTTATCAGCGGTCAGCTGGATAAACACATCCTCCAGCGACAGATCCTGATTCTTAAGCAGCAGCACCGGATAGCCCGCCTTGGAGAGCGCCGAGAAGATCAGCTTGCGCACGTCCAGATGCTCCGCCGATTCCACCAAATATTCAAATGCGCCCGGCTCCGCCTCGATGGTGGGGGTAACCACCTTCACGCCGTCTACGCTGCGGAGCACCTGAACGATTTTATCCTTGGGTCCTGCGATCCGGTATTCCAGCTTGTGCTCGCCGGTAAGCATAGCGGACAGATGGGTAGGAGTATCGTCTGCCACCAGCCGCCCGTTGTTGATGACCAGCACCCGCTCGCAGACTGCCGAAACCTCCTGCAAAATATGGGTGGAGAGGATGATGGTGCGGTTTTTGCCCAGATCCTTAATGACGTTGCGGATCTCAATGATCTGCTTGGGGTCAAGACCAACGGTGGGCTCGTCCAGAATCAGCACATCGGGGTCGCCCACCAGTGCCTGAGCAAGACCGCAGCGCTGCTTATAGCCGCCGGACAGGTTGTTGATGACCCGGGAGCGCACATGGGTAATGCCCACCATTTCGCAGATTCGGTCGATATGCGCCTTGCGGCTTTCGTCTGCTTTTTTCACGCCCTTGATGTCGTAGATAAAGTTCAGGTATTCATCCACGGTCATGTCGAGATACAGGGGCGGGTCCTGGGGCAGATAGCCGATGTGTTTTTTCGCCTCCAGGGGATTTTCCAGAATGTCGATGCCAGCCACCTTGGCAGCGCCGGCAGTTGCCGACAGATAGCCGGTGATTACATTCATCGTGGTGGACTTACCAGCGCCGTTGGGTCCAAGGAAGCCGACGATCTCGCCCTCGTTGATGGAGAAGGAGATATCGGTAATGCCTCGCTTGTTGCCATAGGTCTTGGTCAATCCGGATACTTCAATCATCTCGGGTTCCCTCCTAAAATGCGGACCGCATTGCGGTCAGGGTGCAGATGCGGGGACTCTTTCCCAAAATCCGCATCTGTTTTGGCTATTATATCACAAAATCCCCCGCCGGCATAGTATTATTTTCGCATATTTCATAACAATTCTGCCAAAATCCCAGGTCAAAAATTGCTACTTTCGCCGGTTTTTCGTCTACGCTTCGTTTCTTGTATTTCTATCTTACATTAAGCGCTGTCTATCGTTCATCGGCTCGGGGTAATACCGCGCAAAGCGGCAAGAGGATTCAGCCAAAGATTTTTTGTCGGAAAAAGGCAATCGACCGCAGGAATACTTTGTGTATTTCAAGGGAGATTGGCGCATTTCCGGCGGAAAAGATTGGCTGTAGCCCGCAGACGTCTTTGTGCGGTGTTGCCCCAAAAACATGTTCTAAATTTCAAGCCTGCTGCATACACTCTTTTAGATTCGCCAAATATCCAAGGAGGGATTTCTGATATGCAGCAAACTGGCAGCCTAACCTTTCGTGTCTATACCTCCGATGCAGACCTGCCGGTGGAGGGCGCAACGGTGCTCATCCGCCAGCAGCAAAGCCCCGGGCGGCTCCTTGGCATCCGTGTCACCGGCTCCTCGGGGGAAACGGACCCGCTGGTGGTGGAAACTCCGGGGGCATCCCTGAGCCAAAGCCCCGAAAACACCCTCCAGCCCTGGACCGGACTGAACGTGATTGTGGAGCATCCGGAATATGAACGGGTGACCCTTCAGGGGCTTCAGGTGTTCCCGGGCATTGAGACGGTGCAGACCATTCGCCTGCTCCCCCTCCAGCGCTTCGATCCGGACAAATCCGGTCAGGAGGACTTTCACTTTACACCGCAGCCCATTTGGGAGGGAGCATAATATGCCGGATACCCCTTACATCCCCGCCAATATCACCGTCCACCTGGGACCCCCGGGCTCTGCGGCGGAAAATGTCACCGTCCCCTTCCGGGACTACATTAAAAACGTCGCCTCCAGCGAGATCTATCCCACCTGGGACGAAGCCGCCCTCCGCGCCAATATTCTGGCGCAGATTTCCTTTGCCCTGAACAAAATCTATCTGGAATACTACCCCAGCCGGGGCTATGATTTCGACATCACCAATTCCACCGCCTATGACCAGAAGTATATTCAGGGCAGGGATATTTTCGAAAATGTGGGACAGCTGGTGGATGAGCTGTTTCAGAGCTATATCCGCCGCATCGGCACCATTGAGCCCCTGTCCGCCTCCTTCTGCAACGGCACCACCGTCACCTGCTCCGGCATGAGCCAGTGGGGCAGCCAGAATCTTGCCCAGCAGGGCTACGATTATCTCGACATCCTCAAGTATTATTATGGAGACGACATTGAAATCGTCACCAATGTGCCCGTCCGGGACCTGAGCCCCTCCTACCCCGGCACCCCTCTGCGGCTTGGCTCCTCCGGCGAAGGGGTTCTGAGCGTCCAGGGCGCCCTGAACCGCATTGCCCGGAACTACCCTGCCATTCCGAAAATCTACCCGGTGGACGGTCTGTTCGGCCCCGGCACCGAGGAAGCCGTCAAAGCCTTCCAGCGGATTTTCAATCTGAATTCTGACGGCATTGTGGGCGCTGCCACCTGGTATCAGCTCATCGCCATTTATGTGGCAGTCACCAAGCTGGCGGAGCTGGGCTCCGAGGGGCAGCGGTATCAGGTGGGGTCCTATAACATTCCGGGGGCGCTGTCTCTGGGCAGTACGGGGGAATATGTGTCGAAGCTCCAGTATATGCTGTCGGTGCTGTCCCAGTTCATCCCGGAAATTCCGGAGCCCACCATTGACGGGGTGTATGGCATCGGCACAAGGGACGCGGTTCTGGCATTTCAGCGGTATGCGGGACTGACCCCCAGCGGCTTAGTGGGCGCTGCCACCTGGAACGATATCTATAATCGCTTTGACGGCATCCAGCAGACAGTGCTGGATAACGACACCCTGTTCCCGGCGGATCCCCCCGGCGCAGTGGAGACGATTTCGGACATCCAGCGGAGCCTGCAAACGGTGGCGCCGGTGTTCGCGCCCATGGTGACCCCGCGGATCAGCGGCATGCTGGACCGGAACACCACCCGCGCCATTGCAAAGCTCCAAACCCAGCTGGGACTCCGCGCCACCGGTCAGCCCAGTCCCGAGCTCCGCCGTTGCCTCACCCTGCTCTCTCAGGGTCAGACCGCCGCCACCCAGGTCCGCCACCGGCAGTATCCGGGGTATGCCATGTATACCGGGCAGTCCGACCCGAATTAAGGAAAAACCACATATCGATGCTTTGTGTGGTATTGCCTTGAGGCACATAATTAGACCGGCATTATCTTGAGATACAATATTATAAAGGCAACACCGCACAATTGCGTCTGCGGGCTTTGACGGTCCTTTTCCCTCACAAATCCGCTGCGAAAATTTAAAGGTTTTGCCCCACGAAAGGAGGATTCTACAAAATATGCAAGAGGACCCCGTATTAAACTCCCCCATCCGCAGCCTTCAGCTGATGCTCCGAACCCTGTCGTTTCTGGATGCGGACCTGCCCACGCTGGTCCCGGACGGCATTTTCGGCGCTGCCACCGCAGGGGCTGTTTCCGCCTTCCAGCAGAAAAACAATCTTCCGGTGACCGGCATTGCCGACAACCAGACCCATGCCGCCATCGTCCGGGCTTATAACGCATCCCTTCCGGATCTTCTGCCCACCGAAGCCCCCATCGCCCAGTTCCCAGCCACCCTGGTGATCGCGCCGGGTCAGAGCCACCCCCATGTGTTCGTGGCGCAGGGCATCCTCGCCGCCCTCCACAGCGACTATCCCCAGCTCCATATGCCGGAGCTAAACGGCAGAATCGACCGGAATACCGCCGAAAACCTCCGGATGCTCCAGTCCCTTCACGGAAGCGAGCCCACCGGCAATCTGGACTGCGAGACGTATAACCGGCTGGCGCGGCTCTATCGGGGCAGCGTCAGACGGGATTTGGAGCCGGGGTGCGGGTAATGTGCAGAAAATTCCATATTTTTCGGTTGATTTTTCATTGTTTTTGCGTATAATAGAGGTGTGAGGAGTTTCCTCACAGGACACAAATACTAACCCGGTGTTCGTGTTTGTCCCGCTCTTTTGCCGCCTGCCCGTGGCGACCAATAAATGTTGGGCTTGATTTTGACTGCCGCCTGCTCACGGCGACGAATAAATTGTGAGCTTGAAAAGCTCCTCGTTTGAGGGGCTTTTCTTTTGAAAGGAATGCCTATGGACGTAAAAGAAAATGGACTGTATATCCTGTCTGATTCATATTTTCAGCAATACGATACGGGCCGCATGATGGATAACAAGGCAGAAAACCGCCCCCATTTTTTCGCGCTGCAAATCGACGGCATCCTGTGGATGATTCCCATCAGCTCAAAGGTAGAAAAATACCGCGCGGCAATTGCGCGTTCAGAAACCGCCGGAAAGAAAACGCTGTTCTACCATCTTGGTGTCATTTCCGGACGGGAAAGCGCGTTTTTAATCGGCGACATGATCCCCGTGGTGCAAGCTTACATAGTGCGTCCCTATACCGTTTCCGGCATGCCTTATGTCGTTCGCGATGCCAAGCTGCTCCGTTCGCTCAAATCAAAGGCAAAACGCTATTTAACACTGGTGCTTCAGGGAAAAATCCGTCCCCATGTGGACATTCTCGACATTTGCCGCAGGCTTGCAGACATGGGCGATTGATTCTGACGCTGGCTGACGGAACCGGGGTGCGGGTAATTTCTCCCGGCACCTTCACAAGCTGTTGACAAACTCCCACTGAATTGATAAAAAGGAGATGCCCAACATGGCGCCCATTTACTATCCCGCTGTTTTTTCACAAAGAAGAAAACGGGTATTCTGCCTGTATTCCCGATCTTCCGGGCTGCTTCACCCAGGGAGCAACCATTCAGGAAACCCTGGCAATGCTCCAGGAGGCAATCGGTCTTTACCTGGACGATGTTCCGGAGTATCCAAAGGCGACCCCGCCGGAGCGGATTGAAATTCCCGAAGGAGATTTTCTTGTGATGGCAGAGTTTGATTCTCTGGCTTATCAGAAAAAATACAACAACAAAGCGGTCAAGAAAACGCTGACCATCCCCTCCTGGCTCAATGATCTGGCAAGAAGCGCAAACCTGGATTTTTCCAAGACACTGCAGGATGCCCTCAAAATGAAGCTTGGAATTGGCTGACCCCATACAAAATCCGCCCGGTGCAGTCCCCTGCATCGGGCGTAATCTCCAATTCCGCGAAAAAACAAAAAAACCCCGAAACTTTCGTTTCGAGGAAAAGTCGGCAGATGGTGACCCGCCGGGGAATCGAACCCCGGACACCCTGCTTAAAAGGCAGGTGCTCTACCGACTGAGCTAGCGGATCAGGTCTGGCAGGGATGGCGGGACTCGAACCCACGGTTCCAGAGTCAAAGTCTGGTGCCTTAACCGACTTGGCCACATCCCTAAATGCAAACCGGCAGCATCAAACACCGCATAGAATAAGAAGTGGGGTGAGTAATCGGATTCGAACCGACGGTCTCCAGAGCCACAATCTGGCGCTTTAACCAGCTAAGCTATACCCACCATATACTTCTCTCTGCAACCAATAGAGGCTGCCTTGGTACGCCAAGAGGGACTCGAACCCCCGACCTACTGCTTAGAAGGCAGTTGCTCTATCCAGCTGAGCTATTGGCGCAGATCATGGAGCGGGTGATGGGAATCGAACCCACACAACCAGCTTGGAAGGCTGGGATTCTAGCCATTGAACTACACCCGCATAGGGCTGAAATGTCAGCCCTAAGATAGTACCATACGCACCCTGTTTTGTCAAGCACAAATTTTTTCCGCAGCACAAAAAACTACCAGATACTTAAGACCCAGCCCTTTAAATACAGTGCCGACTCCTCGCCAATCGCCGCCGGATGATCCCGGGACTGCATCACCTCGCGGATAAGCCTGACCTTACGTCCGCTGTCCCTTGCCGCCTCCCGGAGCATCTTTAAAAACAGCTCCCTGGTCATAAACTGGCTGCAAGAGCAGGTTACCATAAAACCGCCGGACTTCACCAGCCGCATGCACCGGTAATTGAGCTCCTTATACCCCTTATATGCCGACTCCAGCACCCGCCGGGATTTGGCGAATGCCGGCGGATCGAGAATCACCACGTCGTATTTCTTCCCCGCCTGATCGTATTCCTTCGCCAGGTCAAACACATTGCGGCAGATGGTGTTCACGGTAGTAAGACCGTTGAGCGCCGCGTTCTCCCGTACCAGCGCCAGCGCCGATTCCGACACGTCCACCGCGTCCACGCTTTTTGCCCCATACAGTCCCGCATGGATGGAAAAGCCCCCACTGCAACAGCACAGATCCAGCACAGTCTTTCCATTTACATAATCTTTCAGCAGTCCCCGGTTCTCCTGCTGATCCAGAAAATGCCCGGTCTTCTGCCCATTCGGAATACTCACCAGCATGCTTGCGTCGTGTTCCCGGATTTCGATTTTTTCCGGCACCTCGCCATAGACGCACTGCTTGATTTGGGTCAATCCTTCCTTCTCTCTCACGGGCAAATCGTCCCGCTCATAGATGCCCTTGGGCTGGAACAGCTCCACCAGAATGTCCAGAATGTCCTGCTTCCACTGCTCCAGTCCCAGCGACACCATCTGGAAGGAGAGATAGTCCCCAAACTTGTCCACCGTCAGTCCCGGCAGCCCGTCGGAGTCCCCGAACACCACCCGGCAGGCATCCGTCAGCCCGATGGATTTCCGGTATTCCCACGCCCGGGTGATGCGCTTTTGGAAGAATTCCCGGTCAATTTCCTCGTCCTTATCCCGGGTGAGCACCCGGACGACGATTTTGCTTTTGCTGTTAAAAAAGCCCTTGGCGCAGAACCGGCGGCGGCTGTCGAGAACCGTCACCACATCCCCGTCCCGGCAGGTGTCGGTGCACCAGTCGATCTCGTTGTCATAAATCCAAAGGGAGCCGTTTTCGATGTCCTGCTCCTCGCCACGGTTCAGGCAAACCTGTTTTTCCATTTAAATCTCCTTGTCGCAGAAGGCGCAGCAGCATTTTCCGCCGGTGGTTTTTGTGAGCGGCGGCAGATACAGCTCCGTCTGGGTGATGCAGCGGGGGTTATGGCACAGGGGCTTTGTGCCGATCTCCTGAGGCTCCGGCTTTTTCCGTCCCTGCTGCTTCACCAATGTGAGAAGCAGCGCCATTCTCGCAAACATACCGTACCGCGCCTGGTCGAAATATACGGCTCTGGGGTCCTCGTCCACGTCCTGGGTGATCTCGTCCACTCTGGGCAAGGGGTGCATAATTAAGAGGTCCTTTTTCGCGGTCCGCAGCTTGCTCCGATTGAGGATGTAAACGCCCTTTAGGCGGTCATATTCCAGAGGATCGGTGAACCGTTCCCGCTGAATCCGGGTCATATACAGCACGTCCAGCTGGGGCATGGTGGCTTCGAGATTTGTAACTTCTACAAACCTCAGCCCCTTTTCCTTCATAAATTCCACCATATACCCGGGAATCGCCAAATCTCTGGGGGCAATCAGGTAAAACCGAATGTCCGGGAACTTTGCCAGCGCCTTAATGAGCGAATGGACCGTGCGCCCGTTTTTCAGATCCCCGCAGAGTCCCACGTTCAGGTCCCGAATCTCCCCCCGAAGGGTGGCGATGGTGGTGAGGTCCGCCAGGGTCTGGGTGGGATGCATGTGACCGCCGTCGCCGGCGTTGATGACCGGTACATCGGCGTAGAGACTGGCAGCCTTGGCAGCGCCCTCGGTGGGCGTGCGCATGACGATCACATCCGCATACCCCGACACCATTTTAATGGTATCCTTCAGTGTCTCGCCCTTGGAGGTGGAGGAGGATTTTGGGTCCGCAAAGCCGAACACATTCCCGCCCAGCCGCAGCATGGCGGTCTGAAAGCTGAAATTCGTCCGGGTAGACGGCTCAAAAAAAAGACTTGCCATCACATCACCATGCAGCGCATCCACAAAATCCTTGGGATGAGCAATGATCTGACTGGCAAGCCCGTACAGCTCGTTCCATTCCTCCAGCGAGAGGTCTTCAATGTCGATCAAATTCCTGAGTTTCAACGTGACGCCCTCCTGTTATCATGATATTTCGGCTTATTCTATCACATTCGGCGGTAGAACACAACCCCCGGGGCTTGATGATATTTCCGCCCCATGGTATACTGTTTTTGGTGATTTTCATGAACAATATTCCTGTTTTTACCGCCCAAGGGGGCACGGCAACCCTGATTCTGCGGGAAATTCCCATGTCCGAAAAGGCATATATTCTCCTGCGCACGGTGCTGCCGGGGATGGAGGCGGCGCTGGGCAGCGAGTGCGCGTCCTTCTGCCGCATGTGCGGGGCAAACCGGGTTTTTGCCGCATGGAAGGATGGGGATTTATCCTGTTTGCCCCATGCCTATGATATTTATGCTCTCCATGTGGAAAAATCCGCGCTGCCGGAGGGAAAGCCGGTGACGCTCACCCCCATGACCCCGGAAAACGACGCCATTTATCAGCGGATTTATAACCGCTGCTTTTTGAGGGTATCCCATGCCCTGAGCTATGACCGGGGGCAGATTGCGCGGATTTACCGGGAACACCAGCGGGCGTTTCTGGCGCTGGACGAGAATGGAAAGCCCTATGGGATCGGAGAGCTCCACGGGGATGAGCTGGCAGCCATTGGGGTTTTGCCGAAATACCGTGGGAAGGGCACGGATTTGGCGGTTTCCTTATTAAAGCTCTGCCCGGGGGAGGATTTGAAGGTGACGGTGGCTTCGGATAATGCGGCGGCGATGCATATGTATGAGAAATTGGGGTTTCACCTGTCCGGTGTGGAGTCAAGGTGGTATAGGGTTTAAGGGTTTAAGGGTTTAAGGGTTTAAGGGTTTACGTTTTTACGAACCTCTCTACTAGTCCTACGACCTCCGGTGGCAATATCTTTCGTTGCACGACGAAAGATATTGAAGAAAGGCGTGCAAAGGGGG
>CAJKNS010000048.1 GCA_905201305.1 uncultured Eubacteriales bacterium | reverse complement strand
TATGCAGACGCGGTTCTGTGGGCAGTCCGGGAGGAGATCACCAAGGGAACCGGCAGCACGACATTCAGCCCCAACGCGAATTGCACTAGAGCGCAGATTGTGACCTTCCTTTGGCGCTGCAAGGTTGGAGTTTAAGTGAAACAAATTGGACGGCGCAGTGGCTTTGGCTGCTGCGCCGTCCCTTTTGCTCAGAGACCGAGTCCCACTTTTCGATGAAATTGTTCGAAAAGCGGGACTCGGTCATTTATAGCTGGAAGTCGTTTTTTCGATGCTCCGGAATAAACTGAATGTAGCTCTGCTCCGGCTTCCAATGGTCATAGGGCTGGGGGATATACGGTTCATTGACGGTATGGGTCCAGGGCTGATAGACGTTGGCGCTTTCCAGGAGTATCTTTCGAATCTTATCTCCGTACTCCGGAGTCGGTGGAGGAGGCGTGTTTCCTTGCTGATTCTCACGACCAGTGCCAACCGGCGGTCCCATTTGTTCCACGGGTGTTCCGTCTGCGTTCCACTGAACAGTTTCCGTGTTCTCCAGCGGTGTGTCAATTTTCATGTGTACGTCTGTATAGTCCCGGATATGCCACAGCCGCCATTTATCCGCCTCACGCAGAAATTCTCCGGAGAATCTCTGCAGCACATAGGACGGATTTCCGGTGCCATCGGCACCGATGTTGGACATAAAGGAGAAGGACATCCAGATTCCCTGGGCAGTTTTCCGGTCTGCCGCGATTTCAATATAGGGAGAACCGAGAACATGAATAACCCGGTAGCCCGCTGCAGCGCCCTCCGGCGTATCCACATGGTAGTTTTTTCGGGCTGCCTCGGATTTCCTCGTTTTTCCACAGTGTTACAATGTTCTGATAGTCTTCCTCGGTGTAGACATGTCTCGGTCGCATGTGATCCCAGTCGCAGTGCGTAGCCATACGGATGGCTTTATCTCCGGGATAGTCCTGCATCATGGCGGCATCGGCAAAAACCTTATAGGTTTCTACCGCCCGATAATGTCCATTCCTCTCATTCTACCGGTGGATTATCCGTATTGACGAACTCAAAATAGGAGTCCTCCGGGGTCCAGTGGTCATAGGGTTCCGGCAGCTTTGGATAGTCAATGGTTGGAGTCATGGCGTTATAGCCAACATACCAGTCCTGCTTGTTGAGCAAATGTCATCGGTGTCCGGGTACACGGAACTGACAACGAATTGGACGACAAGGCTCAGTCTTGTCAGAATTTGTGCCGCCAACTCCTCTAAAACCTTGTAATCCAGCATAAGCCCTATCGAACGGTCCAGCAATGGAGAATCCCCGGACAGCTCAATCCGCCAGGCTTGAAATTCGTTGGACAGCCGAATGGGAACAATCTGCCCAAAGTCATGAAGCCGTGCGGCAATCATCTCTGAGGCGGCAGAAACAGCGCATTGCTCCGAAGGATCGGAGATGTCCCCTTGAATGGAGGCAATAAACTCTGCCGAATCGTTGATCACGGAAAAGCCAGCAACAGCAAACAGCCGGGGCGTTTGATTTTCCTTGCGCATCAGAGGCGGATACCCACGGATGGGACTCATTCCGCGCCCTTTTTCAATGGATCGCTCTGCCATGTTCGGTCCTCCAATTCGTATGATGTCAAAATATTATTACAATTTCGAGAAAAAACAATGCCAGTATGGACTGTACTACATGGACAGGTGTGCCGTTCTCTTTATCATTTTTCCGTTCTGTTGCACTTGACTTGACAATTCACGTATACAAAAAGCCGCTGATTTCTTGCGAAATCAGCGGCTTTTTCATTGCGGGAGTCGGTATGCCATCCTAGGTGCGACAATGGAACGCAGTAGCGTTGTTCCCAGTGTAGGTGTTTTAGATCATTCCTCCTACTGTGCCAACGTTTTTCCGCTGGTGGGTCAGGCATTACTGGCTTTTGCCCCCCCGCCGCAAATGCGCTTTAACACTGGCGCAGGGAACTCACGGTAATCAGATCAATTCTCTTGCCCAGTGCGTCTTCGGCGTCAAGGGGCAATCTTATTCGCACTCTGTCGTTACTCCTCTGCCAGATCTGCAATCATCTTTGCATCGCTCACCGCCAGTGCCAGCTGGAGCTTATTCTCCAAATTGGTTTTCTGGAGCATATTTGTGACGTGATATTTTACCGTGGTCACCTCTATCCCCATGGTCTCGGCAATTTTCCCGTAAGAAAACCCCCGCACCAGATACCGGAGCACCTTCCGCTCTGCTTTGGTAAACTCCGTGCTCTTTGCGGTGCCAATCTCCACCGCAGGCGGGCAATCCGGGAAAATATGCGCCCCGTCGGCGGTTTTTCGCACCACGTCCATGAGTGCCTCCTGGGTGCTGTCCTTATACCAGAGACTATCCGCACCTGCGGTCTTTGCACGAGAGAGCACCTCATAGTCCAGCAGCGACGTAACCACTACAATTTTGATATCCGGATGACGCGCTTTGATCTTTTCCACGGCAGAAAGTCCATTTTCCCGGTGCTCCGTCTGCACATCCATGAGAATCAGGTCAATCCCCATGGTGTCGCAGAGTCCCGGCGCCTGATTTGCCCCAGGGATAGAAGCAGCCACCTGATAGCCCGGTTCCTTTTCAATATAGCTCTCCAAAAGGCTGCGGATCATCTTCTGATCCTCCACGATCATAACCTGCTTCATTGGTTATCCTCCTTGCTGGGCAGCATCACCACCAGCGCAAACCTGGGGCGGCTATAGACGGTCATATGACCACCGGCAGCGGCAATTTTTCGGCGCAGCGCAGACAGTCCGCCGCCCTCCCGAATTGTTTCCTCCGGTATTGCGCCGTTATTGGTAATGGTAACGGTCAATGTATTTCCGGCGCAGCGCAGACGGACATACAGCTCCGATCCTCCGGCATGGCGCACACAGTTGGTGACGCATTCGCTGAGCGCCAGCGCCAGCAGCTGCCGGTTTTGGACCGCAGTTGGCAGCGTTCCCTCCAGAACCACCTGGACACCAAGGGCTTTTCCACGGCTGATGGCATATTCCAGTGCATCGTCCGGCTGCGGCATGCGGTTTGCCCGCTGGAGCAGAGAAATGGACTTTTCCCAGACGGCGGCGTTTTCCTGAATGGTATGAAGATCCGACTCCTGAAGCAGCGCACGGCGGGCGGAGAGGATACTGTGACCGATATCGTCGTGAATCTGCATTTTCATGGTGAGGATTTCCTCCTCCCGGACAATCTCCGGCATCCGTTCCATCAGCTGCCGTAATCGCTGATTGGCATCCTCCAGTCTCTGGTTTTCCGCTGCCAACGCATACTGCTTCTGAACCAGCTCCGTCACGTCCGATGCCGTCACCTGGGTATATTGGTCTCCTTCAGCATCTTGTATCACTTCCTGGGTAAACCGTAAAATTGAGCCGTCCGGAAAGCGGTAGGTAGGCGGCTGGGTACTCAGCTGCGCCACGGTATCCGGCGGTGATTCAAGCGCCTGCTCCAGCTCCGAAAGTGTTTGGACACTGCTGCCCAGCAGCTGGGTGCTGACCCAAAGCATGCGGCGGTTCACCAGGCAGGCAATGCCGCGTCGGTTGAAAAAGCACAGCGCCATGGGCAGATTATCAAAGCTCTCCTTGATAATATTCATACGGTTCTACCCCCCTTCCAGTGTGCAGCTGAAATAGCAAATGCCATCTTCGTCTGTTTCCAAGTTTATTTGTGGGAATCGCTCCAGCATTTCGGCATAATCTCTGCCGCCTAATACGCCAATGTGTACCGAAATCAATTGATCCTGCTCTCCCGCATGGAATAACAGGGAAGACAGCCCCGGCAGTGCAGCCTCCACCACTGCTTCAAACATATCATAGACTGCATATGCCGTTTCCTGCTGAAGCTGTCCCTCCAGCTCCAAATTTGCCTGACAGTCTGCCCCATAGAGCCGGAGATTGGCAACGGACTCGTTTAAACACAGTCCCAGCTCCTCTGCCGCAATGCTCCTGCGCTGATTGGAGGCGAAAATCAGGTTGCTTCGGCGCTTGATATAGGTGCCAATGACCACGATCTGACCCAAAATCTCCTTGGCGTAGGATAATTCAGTTGTCTGCCGCAGCTCCTCCAGCAGCCGCTCCAGCAGCTGCATTTGGTGGGAGGTCTGCTGCTCGATGAGGTCGTAGAGCCGGTTCTGCTCGGTGATCCGGAGCCAACGGGCTTTCTGATCGCTTTCCGCCTTTAATAGGTCGCCGGTGTCCCGAAGCTCAGCTTGGGTGATTTGCAAGGCGTCCGTTACCTCCACCAGATTTGTGATATCCTCCTGCCAGAACACATAGCCCTGTTCCACCGAATGCCCTTTGAGCAGCGTGTGGGGATCCACGGCATAGGGAGCGGAAACCGCCGCGTTCATGGCTTCGGTGGAAAGCGGACTGACCGTCCCGGAAGCATAGCGGGCTTTATACTGTTTGTCTGTAATCTGGGTAGGCACCGTAATCAGCGCCATCAGCGTTTCATAGCCCTGATTGGATAGAATCAGCCGGCATTGAATGCAGCTTTCAAAAATCGCCGCAATCAGCAGGCACAGAGACACGGTAATATCTCCCGCCAGCAGCCAGACCCAATACACACCCCGGACATAGCAAACCGAGTAGGCAATCGCCATGGCAAATGGAATCGTAGGCAGCCATAGGAAAACATTCGTATGGGGAATTCGGCACTTATAGAGGATGATTCCCAGCGCCAGCAGCGCACAGATCCCTTCCCATCCAGCCACCACATAATAGCCGGTTCCATAGCTGTATTCCCAATCCGACATCAGCCCCTCTGGGAACCGAAATACCAGCTGATGGGCATCGTTGGTCAGTACCAGCGCCAGCAGCACCAGAGCCGGAATACATAAAATGCCCAGCCAGCGCGGCAGTCGATAGTCCTCCGGCTTTCCCAGGCTCATCGCCGCTGCAATGGAAAATGTGGGGATCAGCAGCATGGGCAGATAGTAGAAATACCACAGATAACGCTCCGCATCCATATTATGTATGGAGTATTTCACCGTCCGCAATGCCAGCCACAGCACCATCAGACCCGCAATGGCAGCGAGATACCGCCGAGTTTGATTCTGAAGGATCCGCCGGTGCAGGGAAATGCCCCACACTGCGATCATTCCAATGTAAATCCCGCTGCGTACCAGCCGGAGCCAGCCTGGGGCACCGTCATAGGTCCAGCCTACATAGCGGATCAGCATGGCAATCAGGATCAGCGGTAATGCTCCGAGATAGGGGGCGAGCCGCCGAAGCTTTGCTTTTCTCATAGACGTAGCTCCTCCGTTCTCATACAGGGCTCTCTGAGCGCAGTATAGCATATTCCCTTTGGCATTGCAACGTTTCGGGTGTTCACAAACACAGAAAGCACCCCTCCAGCGCCCGTATGCCCCCATGGTTACGGTCAAAATCTCAGGAAACTCTTTTAATCTGTTGGAACCTATCCAAAAGTAGGGGGAAATCCCACCTAAAAACCGCTACACTCTAACTGAAGCTAAAAAGGCGAAAGGAGCGTGGTATATGTGTATCGGATCGTGCTGGATATGCAATGTACGATGTTTGCAGAGGCGATTTCCCAGTCTCTCTCTGGCATGGACCCGGATTTCGTCGTCCAGCGCAGCGAATCCCCCAGCCAAACCCTGACGCTATGTCGGTCTGTGCTTGCCCATGCGCTGATTATGGAGGTCATGAATGTTTCCCCTTGGAAACTTTCTGAACGTTTGCGGCTTTGCCAGGAAGTACGGCAGAACCTTCCCCAGTGCAAGGTTCTGCTGCTGGTAGACGAAAACGCCAACGCAGACCTGGCGGTCTCCGTCAAGCAGGCAAAAAAGGACGGACTCATCGACAACTTTATCTATGCCTCCGTATCCCCGTCCTATCTTGCCGCTGTGCTGGATACCCTGTAAGAATGATTGAATCACAAAAAAGGAGAAATGTCATATGGGACTTATCAAAGCAGCAATGGGTGCGGCAGGCGGCGTGCTTGCCGACCAGTGGAAGGAGTATTTCTACTGCGAATCCATCCCCGAAACCGTATTGGCAGTCAAGGGTCAGAAGCGCACTACCGGCCGGGGCTCCAATAAGGGATCGGACAATATTATTTCCAACGGCTCCGTCATCGCCGTGGCGGACGGCCAGTGCATGATGATTGTGGAGCAGGGCAAGGTGGTGGAAATCTGCGCCGAGCCCGGTGAATTTACCTTCGACAGCTCCACGGAGCCCACCATTTTCTCCGGCGATCTCAGCACCAGTCTCATGGACACATTTAAAACCATGGGCAAGCGCTTTACCTTTGGCGGCGAAGCCCCCAAGGATCAGCGGGTCTACTATTTCAACATCAAGGAACTCATCGGCAATAAATACGGCACCCCCAGTCCCGTGCCCTTCCGGGTGGTAGATGAGCGGGCGTTTATCGACATGGACATCACCATCCGCTGCTTTGGCGAGTACAGCTATCGGATCTGCAACCCCATGCTGTTCTATGCCAATGTCTGCGGCAACGTATCCGAAGCCTACACCCGGGATAAGCTGGACGGTCAGCTCCGCAGCGAACTGCTTACCGCGCTCCAGCCTGCCTTTGCCCGGATTTCCGAAATGGGCATTCGCTATTCTGCCCTGCCCGGTCATACCACAGAGATTGCCGAGGCACTCAATGAGGTGCTGTCAAAATCCTGGCGGGAAAAACGGGGACTGGAAATCGTCTCCTTTGGCATCTCCAGTATGAAGGCGGATGAAGAGGTGGAAGCCGAGATCCGCAAGCAGCAGATGCAGATGGGCAAGGAAGCCCGGCTTACCGATCCCGGCAGAGCTGCCGCAAGACTGGTGGAAGCCCAGGGCAATGCCATGGAGGCTGCCGCCGCTAATACCGGTGCCGGTCCCGCGATGGCATTTATGGGCATGAATATGGCAGGAGCAGCAGGGGGCATCAATGCCCAGAGCCTCTATCAGATGAACGCACAGCAGCAAATGGCACAGCAGCAAACGCAGCAAGCCTATCAGCCTGCTCCTCAGCCCGCGCCCGCTGCACCGGCACCTGACAGCTGGACCTGCTCCTGCGGTGCTGTCGTCACCGGAAAGTTCTGCCCGGAATGCGGTGCAAAAAAGCCGGAGCCGAAGCCTGCCGCCGACAGCTGGACCTGCGCCTGCGGTGCTACCGTTACCGGAAAGTTCTGCCCGGAATGCGGCACCAAGCGTCCGGAGCCGAAGCCCGACGGCTGGACCTGCGCCTGCGGCGCAGTGAACAAGGGAAAATTCTGCTCGGAATGTGGTGCAAAAAAGCCCGCCGCAGCCCCCCTCTATAAATGCGACAAGTGCGGCTGGGAGCCAGAAGATCCCACCCATCCCCCGAAGTTCTGCCCGGAGTGCGGCGATCCCTTTGACACGGGCGATATTCAGTAATACTTCGGCTTTTATCCGCTCAACATCCACCATCACGAAAAGGAGGACACAATGAAAGGACATAAGTTTTTAAAGGTAACCGGTATTTTGATGATTATCGGCGGCGCATTGGCAACCATCCTGGGAATTATTGCAGTATTGAGTGTTGCGGCATTGGCGTATATTGCCTCTGCACATTCGGAGGCTGCTATGCTTTATGCCAGCACCATTCTATTTTTGGTCAGCGGTATTGTGGAGCTGATTGCCGGTATTATTGGCGTTCTGAATGCCGAAAAGCCCCAGAAAGCCAAAGTCTGCATCGTATGGGGTGCTCTGGTTGCCGTTTTGAGTGTTGCGGGTACGATCCTTGGAGTTGCAGGCGGCGGCGATTTCAGCGCATTCAGCCTGGTTTTGGGTCTTGTGCTTCCGGTGCTCTATATCATTGGTGCAGTGAAAAACATACAGTCTACAAATCCAGTGGGCTAACCGTGAAAAGGAAATAGAAATGGGCTTATTTGGAAAATTATTCGATAAAAAGGTCTGCGATATTTGCGGTGGAGAAATTGGTCTTCTGGGCAATAAGAAGCTGGAGGACGGCAACTGCTGCAAGGAGTGCGCCGGAAAGCTGTCCCCCTGGTTCAATGAGCGGCGGCATTCCACCGTGGCGGACATCAAGGCACAGCTTGACTACCGGGAGGAAAACCGGGACGCTGTTGCAAAATTCCACACCACCCGGAGCTTCGGTGAGGATATGAACGTTCTGCTGGATGAAGATCAGCAGCTGTTTATGGTGACCCGGGCCCGGAACCTGGCAGAAGCAAATCCCGACGTACTCTCCTTCTCTCAAGTCACCGGCTGTGATTTGGACATCTCCGAAAGCCGGACGGAGGAAATGCGCGAAATTCGGGACAAAGACGGCAATACCAAGCGGGTGAGCTATAACCCGCCCCACTATGTCTACCGCTACGACTTTTACATCATCATTCGAGTGAATCACCCCTATTTTGACGAGATGAAGTTCAAACTCAACCGCAGCAGCGTAGAGGTGGAATTCACTGGGCAACCGACAATGAACACCACCCCCGGCAAGCGCAGCATCGACTATCAGGACTATGAGCGTATGGGCAAGGAAATCAAGCATGCCCTGACCTCCATCCGCACCCAGGTCCGGAAGGAAGCACAGGAAGCCGCTGCTCCCAAGACCGCACAGACCTGTCCCTACTGCGGCGCTACCACCATCCCCGATGCCAACGGCTGCTGCGAATACTGCGGCGGCGCCATGGGATAAGCGCTCCCTGCATTCCAACTATATTATAATAGGAGAGAAAACGATGAAAAAACTACTCAGTATACTGCTGACTCTGGCACTGGCGTTGAGCCTGTGTGCCTGCGGCGGTCCCCAATACGACGAAAGCCTCATGGGCGTTTACACCTGCTATGCAGTGGAAATGCTGGGCATAGAGATGAAGGCAGACGAGGTTCTGTCCCAGACCTCCACCCTGGAACTAAAGCAGGGTGGCAAGGGCAAGATGAATATCGAGGGCACCAGCGGTTCCGTGAAATACACCCTGGACGGTGAGACAATCACCGTAGATATCGACGGCGAAACCGCCACCGGCACCCTGAAGGACGGCGTTCTGCACATCGAAATCATGAACATGAACATGTATTTCATTCAGGAGGGCAAAGAGGTTCCCGAGGTGGTGGCTCCGGAAGTGGGTTACTTTACCTTTGAATCCATGGAAATGGATGGCGAAACACTCACCAAGGATGACATGAGAGCAGTCGGTGGAGATCCGGACTCCTTCTTCCTGATAATCAACGAGGACGGAACCGGCACCTTGGCTGTAGCCGGTGAGGATGCACAGCAGCTGACATGGAAGGATGGTACCTTCTCTATGGGAGATGAAACCGTTCCTTATACGATCGATGGCGATACGCTGACGCTGGAAGAAGACGGGACCAAAATGATCTTTACACGCAGCAGCGACACGCCTCCCGCCATCCCGACCGGAACCGCAGCCGCAGAACCGGAGGATTCTGAGGCGCTCGAAATATTGGACGGTGACGGCGATACGGCAGAGTCTTCTATGGAGGTCAGCACCGAGCCGGCGTCCGCAGATCTGGGCGACTATCACATTGCAATTCTGGCGGCAGAGCAGTTTATGGATACGGACGACAAGGATGCCATTCGTTTCTACGTGGATTTCACCAACAACTCCGAGGAGGAGGAATCCTTCTTTTTTGCATGCGACACCAAAGCCTATCAAGACGGGTATGAGCTGGTGAGTACTTACGCCCCCTATGGTGAGTACGCGCCGGAGGACGGAAACTACAGTCTGGATATTCTGCCCGGAAGAACCATCCGTTGCATCAAAGAGTACAATTTCAAGCCTGATGGCGGCCCCATTGAGTTCACCGTGATCGAGGGCTATGATGGCGACAGCGTCACCATGACCTTTGACCCCAGCAATCTACCCGGACGTCCCGCTGATGAGTATACCATCGAACCCTGCAGCAGCGATGAATTTGTTGCCGGGCTCTCCGCCGAAGGCGTTTACAGCGAGGACTATTACGTCAGTATCACTGGCAGTGAAGTGGTGGACGGCTGGCTGGATAACGGACCGGTAATCCGTATATTCTTCGACTTCACCAACAACTCTCAGGAGGCCACCTCCTTCTGGAGCGAGTCCAGCATAGAGGTGATGCAGGACGGCATTCAGCTGAGCTATGGCTCTGCAAATGATACAACGGAGACTGATGAGAACGAATCCGTGGATATCCAGCCCGGTGAAACCATTTCGGTCAGCAGTTGTTTCTCCCTTCATGACACTGGTTCGCCGGTGGCCGTTCGGCTGTATAACTTCCTCAGTGGCGATAATTTAGGTGCCACATTTAACGTACAGTAAGCATTCCTACCGGGGAGCCGTCTGTTTCGGCGGCTCCCCATCTGTCACAGTCATATGAGAGGAGTGGATGCAATGCCCGCACAGACCGTAAACTACCAGTGCCCTGCCTGTATGGGACCCTTGCACTTTTCTGGAGAAACCGGTAAGCTGCAATGCGACTACTGCGGTAGCCAATATGATCCCGCAGAAATTGAGCAGCTCTACCACAAAAAAGAAGAAGCCGCAGAAAAAGCCTTCGATGCCACGACAGACACCCCCGCGGAATCTTTCTGGACCCCGGAAGGCATGCGCGCCTATAGCTGCCCCTCCTGTGGAGCCGAGGTGGTCTGCGACGAAACCACCGCAGCGACTTCCTGCCCCTACTGCGGTAATCCCACAGTCGTGCCCGGGCAGTTTGGCGGTATGCTGAAGCCGGATTATATTATTCCCTTCCGGCTGGACAAAAACGCCGCAATTTCCGCACTGAAACGTTACTATCGAGGCAAGAAATTTCTCCCTGGAGCTTTTTCCGGAAACAATCATATCACCAAAATCCAGGGCATTTACGTTCCTTTCTGGCTCTTTGACGGAACGTCGGAGGGGAGCATTCGAGGAGAAGCCCATCAGGTTAGCACCTGGACGGAAGGCGACTATAAGATTACCGAAATTGAAGAATATCGGATTCTGCGGGAGGGTGAAGCGCAGTTTCAGCGCATCCCTGTAGACGGTTCTACAAAAATGCCCGATGCCCATATGGACTCCATCGAGCCCTATGATTATGGGGAGCTTACGGATTTTTCCACCGCCTATCTTCCTGGTTTTCTGGCGGAAAAATACGATGTAGACAAAAATGAAAGCCAGTCCCGGGCCACAGAGCGGATGGAGGAGAGCCTTTCCGGACTGCTAGACGGCACCATTGAGGGCTATTCCTCCCACCGAATCACTGGAAAGCACATTCATTTTGAGAAAGTCGGCGTGAAATATGCCCTGCTGCCGGTGTGGATGCTCCACACTAAGTGGCAGAACCAGGATTACCTCTTCGCTATGAATGGCCAGACTGGCAAGCTCATTGGGGATTTGCCGGTGTCCAAGGGAAAATTTGCAGCGTGGATGGCGGGGATTTCCCTGCCGCTGATGGCGCTGCTCACCCTGCTGATGTACCTATTGGGAAAGTAAGGAGGCAGCGCATATGAGAAAATGGATTTTGAAACTGACCATGGCGCTGCTACTTGCGCTGACGCTTTCCTTGCCGTCCTTCGCCTGGCTGGATCATGGAAGCACCTACACCGCCATTGATGCGCTGGACTCTGACCGATTTACCACCCAAGGTGAAGTCACGCTGCCCACCCTATCGAATCAGTTTGCACTGGGGCTCCACGTGGATATTGTGGACGATTTGGAGGACTATAGCATTCTTGACTATGCCGCGCTGTTTTATGACCAGTACGGCTATGGCTCCGGATCCGAGCAGGACGGTGTCCTACTGATGATCTATGTAACGGATCAGGGCGGAACAGTCGATTTTGTGGACTACTGCGTCTATTCCCGGGGACAAGGGGAGAAGATACTGGATACGGACTATGCGGACAATCTCTATACAGCGCTGGATCTGATTCTGCAAGGCAAGGGGCTCAGTTATGAAGTCGCCGGCGAGGCTTGCGCCAATGCAGTGGATGTCTTTGCCTCCAATATTACGCTTTTCATGACAGGACAGAACGCGCCTTCGCAATTAGAGGAAGGGGCAGAGCCGCAGAATGACCCCGATACACCGGAAGCTACAGGGAACACAGCGCCTGAAATCGCAGCTCCGGGAGCGGAAGAAACGGTATCCCCGGAAGCGGGAGAAACCGCGGCTCCTGCGCAGACAGCGGAATCGTCCGACTATGCTCTGATTTTTGATGAAGCAGGACTGTTAACGGACGTCCAGAAACTCCGGTTAGAGGATCAGGCTCAGAAAATTGCGACGAAATATGGCTGCAACCCCTATGTGCTGACTGTGAATTCCTTGGAGGGCGCAACTCGCCGGGAATTTGCCAAGACCTATTATCAGGAGCATGCGCTGGGAAATGGCGACTACCGGAACGGCATTCTGTTCCTGATTGCCATGGACAGCAGAGATTATGTCACCGTCACCTACGGCAGGAATCCCAAGGACCCCAAGGAATACGGCGTTGGAATTCTCGCCTTTACGGACTATGGTATTTCCAAGCTAGAGGATGATGTGGTGCCAAAGCTCTCTGATGGGGATTACTTTGCTGCATTTCAGACCTATTTGACCGATTGTGAAACGTACCTCGACTGCTACAGCCAGGGAACCGCTTATGACAAGGGCGTTCGGCTTCCCGGCGATCCGCTGTTTTCCCCGGTGCAGATTTTGATTATCATTTTCGTGCCGCTGCTGATTGCGCTGATTGTCTGCCTGATTTTTAAAGCACAGATGAAGACTGCCAGAAAAGCTACTGGCGCAGGGAATTATCTGGTGGACGGCAGCTTCCAGCTTACCAAATCCAGAGACGACTATATCCGCACCACCCGGAGCACGGAGAAAATAGAACGGAACAACTCCGGCAGCTCTGGCAGTTCCGGCGGATCCTCCGTGGATTCTGATGGCTTCGGAGGCTCTAGCGGCGGGAAGTTCTGACGGCAGAGGAATCAGACAGCAGCGGGGCTGAAATCCTTGGATTTCAGCCCCGCTTTTCATACCTGCTGGGCATTGACTTTGAAGAAACTGCGCAGATGATTGCGGACAAGGTAAACAGC
>CAJKNS010000047.1 GCA_905201305.1 uncultured Eubacteriales bacterium | reverse complement strand
TTTGTGTATTTCAAGGTTTTTGGGCGCATTTCTGGCGGAAAAGATCCGTCAGAATACGCAGATGTATTTGTGCGGTATTGCCTTAAAACTGATCGAAAAATTCTCTGCGCTCTGCTTTTTCCCGCTGCTCCTGACGCAGCTGCTCTCGAACAGCCTCCAATACCACCCGGCAGACATAACGGTTGACGGTCTCGCCGTTTTTCGCTGCGCACTGGGCAATGAGCTTTCGGCTGCCCTTTGGCAGCGCCATGTTGATTCGGTCATAGTGGGCGGAAGTGTATTTATTGTTGGCGCGGATTTTTGCGTCGCTGTTTTTCTTTTCAGACATGGATTTCACCTCACAGGCATCATAGCATAATCTAACAGCTTTGTCCAGAATACAATGAAACATTGCATAATACGACAATGGAACATTGTATAAATCAAAACATTGCGGATGAAATCCGGAGAAAACTGTTGCGTTATCACCGCAGATGTATTATGATATTCTTTACCGGAAAACACCGGATTACGCATGAAATGATAGAGGGTTTCAAGCTATGAAAACCAGTGATTTTTATTATGATCTGCCTCAGGAGCTGATTGCCCAGACGCCGCTGGAGCGCCGGGACGGCTCGCGGCTGATGGTATTAAACCGCGAAACCGGAGCGATTCAGCATCAGCATTTCTTCGATTTGCCGGAGCATTTGCATCCCGGCGATACGCTGGTGCTGAACGACAGCCGGGTGCTTCCTGCACGGCTGTACGGTCATCGTGTTCCCACCGGCGGCGCAGTGGAGCTGCTGCTGCTCAAGGATGTGGGTGACGGAAAATGGGAGTGTCTTGCCCGTCCCGGTCGGAAGCTGAAGCCCGGCGCTGAGGTTTCCTTTGGAGAAGGGGAGCTGACCGCTACCATTGCTGAGGATCTGCAGGAGGGCAAAAAAATCGTACAGTTCCACTATGAAGGCATCTTTCTGGAGATTCTGGAGCGGCTGGGCAAAATGCTGCCGCCGTATATCAAAGAGGAACTGCAAAACGGCGAACGGTATCAGACGGTGTATTCCCGGGTGACGGGATCGGCAGCGGCGCCCACTGCGGGGCTTCATTTTACCAAGGAGCTGCTGGAGAAGATTCAGAGCATGGGCGTGGATATTGCCTATGTGACCCTGCATGTGGGGCTTGGTACCTTTCGTCCGGTATCTGCGGAAGAGGTGACGGATCACCATATGCACTCGGAATTCTGCATGATATCGAAGGAAACCGCCAATCTGCTCAACGAAACCCATCGGCGCGGCGGACGGATCGTTTGCGTTGGTACCACCTCCTGCCGTACCCTGGAGAGCTTTGCCCATGAGGACGGCACCTTTGAGGAAAGCTCCGGCTGGACGGATATCTTCATCTATCCCGGCTATCGGTTCAAGGCGATGGATGCGCTGGTGACCAATTTCCACCTGCCGGAGAGCACGCTGGTGATGCTGGTTTCCGCCTTTGCAGGTCGGGAGCATATTCTAAATGCCTATAACACGGCGGTACAGGAACGCTATCGCTTCTTCAGCTTTGGAGATGCGATGCTCATTGAATAAATGTTTGGAGAGAGCGTATGTTTAAGGTAATCAAAACGGAAGGACTGGCGCGGCGGGGCGAATTTACCTGCCCTCACGGCACGGTGCAGACCCCTGTTTTTATGAACGTCGGCACCCAGGGCGCCATTAAGGGGGGACTCAGCGCCTTTGATCTGGAGCATATCGGCACCCAGATTGAACTGAGCAACACCTATCATCTGCATCTGCGTCCTGGGGACCAGGTGGTAAAAGCCATGGGCGGACTGCATAAATTCATGACCTGGAACGGTCCGATTTTGACGGATTCCGGCGGCTTTCAGGTGTTCTCTCTGGCTGGGCTGCGGAAAATCACCGAAGAGGGCGTGACGTTTGCATCTCATTTGGACGGGCATAAGATCTTTATGGGTCCGGAGGAGAGCATGCAGATTCAGTCGAACCTTGGTTCGGATATTGCCATGGCGTTTGACGAGTGCGTGGAAAATCCGTCCCCCAGAAAGTACGTGAAGGATTCCGTGGAGCGGACCCAGCGGTGGCTGGAGCGCTGCATCAAGGAGCTGGATCGGCTGAACAAGCTGCCGGACACGGTGAATCCCGGTCAGGTGCTCTTTGGCATCAACCAGGGGGGCACCTATGACGATCTTCGCATCTGGCACATGCAGCAGCTGCGGAATATGCCGGTGGCAGGCGTGGCAATCGGCGGACTTGCGGTGGGCGAGCCCACGGAAACCATGTATCACATCCTGGATGTACTGGCGGACTATGCCCCGGAGGACAAGCCACGGTATCTCATGGGTGTTGGCACACCTAGCAATATCATCGAGGCGGTGGCAAGAGGCGTTGACTTCTTTGACTGCGTAATGCCTGCGAGAAATGCCCGGCATGGTCGCCTGTTTACCTGGGAAGGCACCATCAATATGAAAAACGCCAAGTATATCTATGATGACAAGCCCATTGATCCCCAGTGTGACTGCCCGGTTTGCCGCCGCTATACCCGCAGCTATATTCACCACCTGTTTAAGGCGGAGGAGATGCTTGCCATGCGGCTGGCAGTAATGCACAACCTGTATTTCTACAATAAGCTGGCAGAACGGATTCGGAATGCCATTGATACGGACACCTTTGCGGACTTCCGGGCGGAATATTCCGAGAAGCTGGCAAGAAAGATTTAATTTGCCCTTGCAATCTTCGCCATATCACCGTATAATACAATTTGTTTAATAAAAAACGGAGGAATTATCATGTCTTTTTCCATTCTGACCTCGGCAAGCGGCAACACCACTGCCAGCCTGCTGACCACTCTGCTGCCCTTTGTTGTCCTGATTGTTGTGTTCTACTTCCTGCTGATTCGTCCTGAGAACAAGAAGAAGAAGGCACTCAGCGAGATGCGGGATTCCCTTTCCGTGGGCGACGAAGTAACCACCATCGGTGGTATCGTGGGCAAGGTTGTCCACATCAAGGACGATTTGGTGACCATCGAGACCAGTGAGGATCGCGTTCGCATCCAGTTCACCCGCTGGGCAATTTCCACCAAGGGTACCCAGACCCAGGAATCCAAGTAAGGGATAATGCCGGCTCCTCTCACATACTCTTTAGCGAGTACTGTGAGAGGAGTTTTTTCTATGAAGGGAATCAAACTGGCAAAGAGCGTCCTGATTGGCGCGGTTGGCGCGATGCTCGTGGGGCTAATTTTGAGCATGCTGCTTGCGGCACTGGTCCATGGTGGCGTGGTCCCCATGGGCGGAATGACGTATGGGACCTGGGGCATTACGCTGCTTGCGGGGATTGCGACGGGTATTCTGGCGTCTGGAATTTCGGGACAAATGCGGCTTCCCATGGCGCTGGCGGCAGGCGGAATTTATCTGCTGCTGGCGCTGGTGCTGCGAGGGCTGATCTTCGGCAGCATGGGGGAGCGTCCGTGGATCACGGTGATTGTGCTCTGTCTTGGGGCGCTGGGCGGCGCCATGACCCAGTCCGGAGGGAAAACACGCCGCCGCAGAGTACGCTAACGGGAAACGCTCTAAAAAGTGAAAAAGCGATTGCATTCTACCGGGGGCTATGCTATAATGAACAGAGAATATCACTCAGGGAGGTAAGATTATGGAACATATTAAAACGCTGACCGGCGCTACGCTCAAGGAGAGCGCTTGTAAGGGCGGCTGCGGTGAGTGTCAGACCTCTTGTCAGTCTGCCTGCAAAACTTCCTGCACGGTTGCCAACCAGAAGTGCGAGAACAAGGATCGCTGAGCAATGTGATTTTTGGCAAAAAGGGGAGGGGCGTATGTCCCTCCCCGTTTGCTGGTTATTTTGAACGGTAAGGAGAAACATTATGGTACATACATTTTCGGTGCTGGGCTGCAATATCGCGGTAGACGTCAACAGCGGCGCAGTCCATGTGCTGGATCAGCTGAGCTATGATTTGCTCCATGCAGCAGGGCAATGTCCCGACACCATGCCGGTGCTGGAGGGCGTGGATCCGAAGGAAGCGGAAAAGGCATGGCAGGAGCTGATGGGACTCAAGGAGCAGGGGCTGCTGTTTACTCCCATGGATTATGTGGACCCCGCAGATGCCGTGCCCAAGGATGCACCGGTCAAGGCACTGTGCCTCCATGTGTCCCACGACTGCAACCTCAGATGCAAATACTGCTTTGCCTCCACCGGCGATTTTGGCACCGGACGGAAGATCATGCCCAAAGAGGTTGCCATTCGCGCCATTGACTGGGTGGCAAAAAAGTCCGGCAAGCGGCACAATATCGAGGTAGACTTCTTCGGCGGCGAGCCTTTGATGGCGATGGAAACCGTAAAGGCTACGGTGGAATATGCCCGTGCCCATGAGGAAGAATGGGGCAAGCATTTCCGCTTTACCATGACCACAAACGGCGTACTGCTCAGCGACGAGAATATCAAATACTTCAACGAGAACATGGACAACTGCGTGCTGTCTCTGGATGGACGGAAGGAAGTCAATGACCGAAACCGTCTGACCGTCAACGGAAAGGGCAGCTACGATCTGATCGTGCCCAAGTTCCTGAAGCTCATTGCCCAGCGAGACAAGAACAAGGACTATTACGTTCGCGGCACCTTTACCCATGAAAACCTGGACTTTTCTCAGGATGTTCTGAGCATTGCGGACCTTGGCGTGGACAGCATTTCTGTCGAGCCGGTTACCGCTGACGATTCCGACCCCTATGCGCTGCGGGAGGAGGACCTGCCCACCATCTATGCCGAATATGAAAAGCTGGCAAAGATCATGCTCCGGCGGAAGGACTTTAACTTCTTCCACTTCAACGTGGATCTTACCCAGGGACCCTGCGTCATTAAGCGGATGCGCGGCTGCGGCGCTGGCTGCGAATATGTGGCGGTGACCCCGGACGGCGATATCTATCCCTGCCATCAGTTTGTGGGGAAGGAAGAGTACCGGATGGGCAGCATTCTCACCGATGAGTTCAATATGGACATTGCCAATACCTTTGCGGGGCTGAATATCTATACCCGCGAGGACTGCCAGGATTGCTGGGCACGGTTCTATTGCAGCGGCGGCTGCTCTGCGGCGAACCTCAATGCCAACGGCGATATGAAGAAGCCCTACAAGCTGGGCTGCGATATGCAGCGGAAACGGCTGGAATGCGCCATTGCGATGCGTGCCATTGAAGCCGGTCTTGCAGAAATTCCGCAGGAATAAGCGATAGTGAATAAAAGTTACACCCCGTGCAGGATTGCGCGGGGTGTCTTTCTTTGCCCTAAATAGCATGGATGTTGTGCAACTTGACCACAATATATAGGGAAAACGGGGTAAAACCGGTCTGATTGGTTGCGAAGTTTACATAAATTAAATGACATAATATTTTGGCATAATGAACAAAAATACAAAAATGTATTGCTATTTCAGGAAGTTTGGAGTATATTATGTTTGCGGTGATGGAATTGTGCTGTGCAAAACTCTGTGGATAAAATAATTTCCAGAGTTTCCGGTATATCGCAGTAGCTTGTCCCATAGGTTCTATGGGGGTGAGATCCATGTACAATACCGCCGGAGTGCCGCGGGGAATTCCATCCACAAAGCGGTGCGGTGCAATGCTGCTGCTGTTGTTTATTACCGGTGTGGCGCTGGGATGCTTCCTGGCAAAGTGGCTGGGACTTCGGTGCTACGCTGTGCCGGAGCGCGCGCAGTCCTTGGAATCGGCACTGGTTCGCGTGCTGCTTTGGAATGCAAAGTTCCTGTTTACCGCATATCTGCTGGCGTTTTCTCCCGGTGGAAAGCTCCTGCTGCCGCCGCTGTTCGGCGCAGAGGGCGCGCTGCTGGGTGCGCTGTTCGGCGCGGCGATTTTATCGCAGGGAATGCCGGCGCTGCCATGGCTGGCAAGCCTGATGCTGTTTCGGCTGATTTTGGTGGTGCCCTACGGATTTCTGCTGGGGCTCTGGTCCATGCGGCAGAGTCTGGGCTTTGGCGGCAGGCAGGATCGCAGCGCCTTTGGCGTATTGGTTTTGACCGCAGCGGTGCTTCTGGCGGCGTCGCTGCTGGAGTGTACCGTAGCAAAGGATGCTGCATATTATCTGAGATTCGGAGTTTGATTGTAGAATGGATACCTATCTGGCTGCGTATGAACGCTATCTGAAAGATGAAAAACACGCTTCTGCGAATACAGTTTCCTCGTATATGCGGGATTTAAAGCAGTTTGCGTCATATATTGCAGAGCGGCAGCTGGAGCTAAATGAGGTGACCCAGGAGCGGATCAGCACCTATCTCGCCTATCTGTCTGGTCAGGGCAAATCTCCTGCAACCGTTTCCCGGAGTCTGGCGTCCATCAAGGGCTTTTATCACCATCTGCTGGATCAGGGCGTGGTGGAAGAGAATCCTGCCATCCATGTGGCGGCGGTCAAGGCGGAGAAAAAGCTGCCCCAGGTGCTCACTGGCAAAGAGGTAGAGCGTCTGCTGGCGCAGCCCAAGTGCACCGATATGAAGGGCTACCGGGACAAGGCAATGCTGGAGCTGCTCTATGCCACCGGCATCCGTGTTACGGAATTGATTTCTCTCAACATTACCGACGTCAATTTGGCAGGCAGCTTTATCCGCTGCGAAAGCAAGGGGAAGGAGCGGATCATCCCGCTGTATCCTGCGGCGGTAGATGCATTGGCGGTGTACATGCAGAATATCCGTTCCAAAATGATTGCGGATATCGACGAGCAGGCGCTGTTTGTAAACATGAACGGTGACCGTATGAGCCGTCAGGGATTTTGGAAAATCGTCAAGAGCTACCAGGAAAAGGCGCATATCGACAAGGATATTACCCCGCACACCCTGCGCCACAGCTTTGCGGCACACCTGCTGGAAAATGGCGCTGATCTCCATTCCATTCAGGAAATGATGGGGCACAGCGATATTTCCTCCACCCAGGTTTATGCCCAGCTGGTGAAGCAGCAGCTCAAGTCCGTCTACAACAAAAGTCATCCCAAGGCAATGTGATACATATATAAGTCCGTCGGAGCTTCCGGCGGACTTTTTGCGCAAATTGATGGGTTCTCTGGCGGAATATTGGTCAAAATGGACAAATCAATACTTGCGGGAACCGGGAACGAATGTTATAATTACAAAATAGAATACGCTGCAAAGGAGATTCCCTATGGGATTATTTTCAAATAAACGCTACTATAAGCCGGGAAAAGGCGTGGAAAAGGATGCACCGCAGAAAAACGCATTTTTCCACTTTTTTGAGCTGTATGGACGGAAATTCTGGCGGTTTATTGAGGTCAACTTTATCTATCTTCTGGTGCTGCTGCCCATTCTGCTGGCAGTGTATACCGAGGTCTATGACACCATGTATACCACGTTCCAGCGCCTGGGCTATACCGGAAGCTATGCGTCCTATACCGACGGAACCATGACTGTAACGGCAAAGGATCCCGGCGCCAGCGGCAACGACTACACCTTAGATGTCACGCCGGATAAAAACGGCACGTTTACCGTCAAGCTGTATACCGACAGGGGAGAGGCAGCCAAGGATTCCAACAACACCATCGACACCTGGTTTACGCTGGAGGGCGTTTCCACGGTGGATGAGCTGGTGAACTACAAGAACGACTATGTGACTTTCGAGGGCACCGGACCGCTGGAAACCGTCCACGAGGCAAAGCTGTCCGGCGGCGACGGTCTTATGAGCCTGTTTACGCCGCTTTTGTACCTGGCAATGCTCTATTATCAGTATGTGCCCATGCCCGTTCAGGTGATTCTGCTGATTGTGTCGGTGCTGTGCTACGGTCCTGCCAAGTGCGGCGTCACCTATGTGCTGCGGAATTATTCCCGGGAAAGCCACTCCTGGCTCAGCGATATCTGGGATAAGGCAAAGGAAAACTGGAAACAGGGCATGTTCTTCGGCGTGGTGGACTGCATTGTTGCGGCGCTGGTGGTGTTCAATCTGACCTTCCGTCCCACAGGAGATTTGATGACGGTGATGAAGGTGTGCAAATACGTTACGCTGCTGGTGGGCATGTTCTATGTGTTCATGCGAAAGTATATCTACCTGATGATCGTAACGGTGAAGCTGAACCTGAAATCCCTGATTACCAATGCATGGCTGCTGGCGTTTATCGGTATTTTCCGGAACTTCTTCAGCGGACTTGCCAATCTGCTGCTGTGGGTGATTTCCTATGTGCTGATTATGGCGGTGCATCCGTTCCTGGAGATTGTACTGCTGGGCATGTTCCTGTATAGCTTTACGGGCTTTTTGTCCATTAGCGCCTGCTATCCCTTGGTGGACAAGTACCTGGTAAAGCCCATTGAGGAGCTGCAGAAGGCGCAGGAGACAGGAAATCACAGCGGTGATGACGAGCATGGCGACAATCAGGACGCAGCAGGGGAGAAGCCCGTGGAAAAGGCGGAAATCCCTGCCATTCGGGATACCAGCCTGTTTTAATGGAGGAAACCAATGATTCGATGTGATGGAATCCTGTTTGACTTGGACGGAACGCTGTGGGATTCGGTGGACGGAATTCTCAAAACCTGGAATCAGGTGATTGCACGGCACAATTGGTTTCGTCCAGCCATTACCCGGCAGGAGCAGGAAAGCGTCATGGGCATGCAGATGGACGAGATTGCGAAGAAGCTGTTTCCGGGCTATCCGTTTTCTCAGCAAATGGCATATATGGACGAATGCATGGAGCTGGAGAATGCGTATCTCCGGGTCCACGGTGGAATCCTTTATCCCGACGTGGAGGAAACCCTGAAGGCGCTGAGCGGGCGGCATAAGCTCTGTATCGTTTCCAATTGTCAGAAGGGCTATATTGAGGCGTTTCTGGAAGCGCATCATTTGGAACCGTATTTCTGTGACCATTTGAGCTTTGGCGATACCGGACGGAGCAAAGGCGAGAATAACCGGGAAATCATTGCCCGGAACAGTTTTCAGCATCCGGTCTATGTGGGCGACACCCAGGGAGATCGGAAAGCGGCATTGGACGCGGGAATTCCGTTTGTCTTTGCGGCGTATGGGTTCGGCACGGTCACGGAGTATGCTGCAAAGGTGGAGACGTTTGCGGAGCTGAAAGAGATATTCTTGTAAAAGAGAACTTGGGGAGGAAGATATATAAAACGCAACAAAATAAAAATTTTGTTGCGTTTTATATGCAAATAATAGTAACACTAATAAGGAGAAAAAAGAATGGGAAAGCTAATTCTGATTATAGTTGCGATTGGAGTAATTGTATTAGTCATAACTCAGTTAATGCCCAATAAAAAAAGAAATGTAGAATCAGAAGAACGCTATGACTTAAATCGTTATTATTTGAAGAATAGTATTGTGACACCAGTTGAAAAATGGATGTATGTTATCATCAAAGATGAATTACCAGAAGAATATATGGTAGCCCCCAAAGTTGGAATTAAAGATTTTGTAGGCGTAAAAAAAGGAAATAACTATATGAAATACTTTGGACATATAGCGCAAAGACATATTGATTTCCTTGTATGTAAAAGAGACACGTTAACCCCTGCCTTTGGAATTGAAATTGATGATACAAGCCATGAGCAGCAGCAAAGAAAAACTAGAGATCAAGAGAACGATGATATTTTTAATGCAATTGGAATTAAAGTGTTGCATATAACTACTAAAACAAAAGAAGCTGAACTCAGAGATAGATTAAGAAAAGAATTAACACCTGTGGAGAATGTAGAAAAGTAAGGAGCCATAGTATTCCAGAAGTACGCACGGAGGGCTTTATGGACATGTCAGACTGCCCCCGGATTCTCCGGGAGTTTTTAACCTATCACGAAACCATCAAGGGTCAGTCCCGGCGCACGATCTCCGAATACTATCTGGACCTTCGGATGTTTTTCCGGTTCCTGATTGTTTTCCGGGATGATCGGCTGCCCTATGACTACGACCTGAATCAGGTTTCCATCCAGGACGTGGATTTGAACTTCGTTTCCCGGATCACCCCCACGGAGATCTATGAGTTCTTCGTCTATCTGGGCAATGACCGGGTTTATCACACGGAAACCCAGCATCCGGGCAAAGGCGTGGAAAATGCCGCCCGGGCGCGGAAGCTTTCCGCCATCAAATCCTTTTTCAAGTATCTGACCGTCAGCACCAAGCAGCTGGCGGAAAATCCTGCGGCGGATATCGAGTTTCCAAAGCTCCGCCGCGCACTGCCAAAGTATCTGACCCTGGACGAAGCCCAGGAGCTTTTGTCCAATGTAAAAGGGCGCAATGCAGAGCGGGATTTTGCGATTTTAATGGTATTTCTGAACTGCGGACTTCGAATTTCCGAGCTGGCAGGGCTGAATTATGGCGATATTCACAATGATCGTCTGCGCGTTTTAGGCAAAGGCAACAAAGAACGCACAGTTTACATGGGAGAAGCCTGCCAGGAAGCCATTGCAGCGTATAATGCCACGCTCCCCCCTGCCATTCAGGAGGATGTGCGCCGTCCCCTGTTCTTGTCCCAGAAAAAGACAAAAGACGGGGCTGCCACCGACAGCCGCATGTCCACCAACGCCATTCATCGGCTGGTAAAGAAGCACATTTTGGACGCTGGTCTGGACCCCACCCAGTATTCGGCGCATAAGCTGCGGCACACGGCGGCAACATTGATGCTTTCCCGCGGCGTGGATGTGAAAACCGTTCAGGAGGTGCTGGGTCATGAGCACCTGAACACCACCGAAATCTATACCCACATTGAAAATACCGAGCTGAAAATTGCTGCGGAAGCAAATCCAATTTCCAAGTTTCAGCGAAAAGATGAATAAATTCATAGGAAAAGTCCGGATATCACCAGAAAATACTGTGATACTCGGACTTTTTTATAAAAACTTCTTTTCTATTAAAATGACAAAATCCGTATTGACATTTATCGTTACAACTGTTATGATGAATTCATCACTACAAATGTTATGATAGTGCGAAGGAGTGGATACCATGAACTACAGCATATCGGAGTCGGAATGGAAAGTCATGCAGGTGCTATGGGATCATTCTCCCCTGCCGCTGGGGGAACTGACCAAAAAGGTTGGTCCGGAAAACAGCTGGAACGGCAACACCGTCCGGACGCTGCTGGTGCGGCTGGTGGAGAAGGGCGCGGTCAAGGCGGAAAAACAGGGGCGAAATTACCTTTACAGCCCGCTGGCGCAGGAGGAAGAGTGCGTGATGCAGGAAACGGAGCATTTTTTGAAACGAATTTTTGACGGCTCCCCTGCCCGCTTGTTTGCAGCCCTCAGTGCCCAAGGCAAGCTGTCGGAGCAGGATTGTCAGGAGATTGAGTCAATGCTCCGGGCGATGGAGGGACGGGAACCCCATGATTGAGCTCCTTTGGCGTATTACCGTCGGCTCCTGGATCACAGCCGGGGCAATCATTTCTCTGCGGCTACTGTTCCGGAAGCACCTGTCTGCCAAGAGTAAATATCTGCTCTGGCTGCTGCTCTTGGTTCGATTGATGCTGCCGGTGCTGCCGGAAAGCCCGCTGAGTGTGATGACCCTTGCGAATACATCCGCACCGGTAACCGCAGCGGCTCCAATTTCCCGGCAGTCTGCCCAGAATCCGGCGGCAGAACACGAAATGACATCGGCGATCACTGCGGCACCAACCAGTCAGCGTCCTACATCCAGACAAATTGTATTTGCCCTATGGATTGCAGGCGTGCTGGTCTGCGGCAGCGCCTATGGAATCATGACCATACAGACAGCCCGGCGGCTTCGTTCCATGGAGCCAATTCAGTCCGCTGGCGTGCAAAATCGCTATGAAGCCATCCGGCAGCAGCTTGGAATCCGCAGAACCATCACCCTGCGCTATGGAGATCGGGCGATGATTGGCGGGCTGCTGCGTCCGACGCTAATTTTACCTCGGGAGCTGACTGGGCAGCGATTGAAGGCTGCGATCACTCATGAATTGATGCATTACCGTTCCGGGGACCTTTGGATTGCGGCATGGTGGCGGATGCTGTGCTGTCTGTATTGGTTCAACCCGGTGGTGTGGCTGTGCTTTTTCTGGGCACAGCGGGATTGTGAAAAGGCTTGCGATCAGCGGGTGCTGAGCTGCGAAAGCGTCTCCCCTGCTGTTTATGCAGCACTGCTTTATGAGGAGGCATCCATGAGACAAAAAATTCACGTTGGAACCACGGCGTTTGGCGGCGGAGGACTGAAATCGAGAATCTATGGCATTTCCGCTTACCATAAGCCCAAAATCACAAGGACCATTCTGGCGATTGTGCTGTGCCTGCTGATTTCTGCATGTACCTTGACCGATTCCATGAAGCCGGATACGACGGCAAGCGCAGAAAAACTGAATGCACCGGCACAGAGTGCTGAGAGCGGCGCAGAGGAAAGTTGGGACCGTCCGGTGACACTTTCCAACAGCCAGGAACAGGCGATAATGGCGCATATTATGTGCCAGTGGATGGATGGCATGCAATTTGATCCGGAGGACCACGACTATTTCTGGAGGGTGACCAGCTACTATGCATCCAATGTATTTATGGACTATGATGCCATGGACGAGGACACTGCGCACGCAACCTTCACGCCGGAACAGGTAGTGGAGCTGGCAAACATCCTCTTTCCTACGCTGGGGATCTCAGATGCATCGGCGCTCCCCGGAATTCCGGGTTATGTGTTGGACGAGAATACGGCAGTACCGGTGGAAGTTCTGAGCAACGGAGATTACTGCTTCCCGCTGGGCAACTATGGCGATGTGACCCTTGATTTCCTGATCATATCGCAGAATGAGCTCCAGGCAGCATTGGAAAGCGGCGAAGAAGGTTCATTGGGAATCTGGAATGTAACGCTGACAGCAGAGGGCGGCATAAAAAGTGTGAAGCAATGACAAAGAGCCTGTGAAACGGAATACCGCTTCACAGGCTCTTTTTGTGCAATTAAATCTTGTTGTCGCAGCCCAGTACGTCGGTGATCTTGTGCATCACCAGCTTTTTGATGTTGGCACGGGCGGGTTTCAGATACTGGCGGGGATCGAAATCGGCAGGATGCTCCGCCATGTACTGACGGATGGTGCCGGTCATAGCCAGCCGCAGGTCGGAGTCGAT
>CAJKNS010000046.1 GCA_905201305.1 uncultured Eubacteriales bacterium | reverse complement strand
TACCAATTCCATCATACCGGCGGATTGGGTAAATTGTTTGTTCATTATAATACGTCCGCATGGAAAATGCAAGAGTGTTTTGGAGCTTTCCAACAAATTTCTGATTTTTCAAATGAATTGGCAGGAAGATTTGTGGATTTTTTGTGGAAACAGCCCCAAATTTATAGTGGAATTTTGAGAATTGTGTGCTATAATAGTGGAGCATGGAATGATACCATGCTTTTGACTAAAGTATTCCGCGACGGAATAAATATTTATTAGGAGGAAATTCCCCATGGCTACACCTGTTGTTGTTGCATACGGCAGAACCCCTTGCTGCCGCGCTCGTAAGGGCGGTCTGGCCGACATGCATCCCATTGATTACGCTGCTCAGGCTCTGAAGGGCGTTATCGCAAAGGTTCCTTACATCCAGGAGCATCCCGAGGAGATCGGCGATGTCATCACCGGCTGCGCAATGGCTATTAACGAGCTGAACCTGAACGCTGGTCGTCTGATCGTTAACCGCGCTGAGCTGCCCGACGATGTCCCCGCTCAGACCATCAACCGTTTCTGCTCCTCCGGTCTGCAGGCTATCTCCACTGTTGCTAACGCTATCACTGCTGGTCAGTACAAGATCGGCATCGGCGGCGGCGTTGAGTGCATGACCAAGTGCTTCGGTCCCTTCGACTACGAGAAGTACGGCAACCCCTGGATCCTCGAGAATTATCCCGGCGGCTACATGACCATGGGTCAGACTGCTGAGAACGTTGCCAACGACTATGGCATGACTCGTGAGGTCATGGACGAGATGGCTCTGACCTCCCACACCCGTGCTGCTAAGGCTCGGAAGGACGGCAAGCTGGCTCCCTCCATCATCCCTGTTGTAAAGGCTGACGGCACCGAGGTTACCTATGATGACGGCATCCTGGCTGACATGGACGGCAACCTGAAGACCTCCATGGAGAAGATGGCTTCCCTGAAGACCTGCTTCGTTCCCGAGGACAAGGGCGGCAAGGTTACCGCTGCTACCTCTTCCCAGACCACTGACGCTGCTGCATACGTCATCCTGATGGATGAGGTTTACGCTCGCGAGCTGGGCATTAAGCCCATCGCTCGTCTGATCGACTTCCAGGTTGCTGGCTGCGACGCTACCCGTATGGGCATGGGTCCTGTCTATGCTATTCCCAAGGCTCTGAAGCATGCCGGCTTCCATTCCATCAAGGAGATGGATGTTGTTGAGCTGAACGAGGCATTTGCTTCCCAGGCTCTGGCTTGCGTTAAGAACGTTGTAAACGATCCCTACCTCGATGGCTTCCAGGAGATGTGGGACGAGGCTAAGGTCAACCCCTACGGCGGTGCTATGGCTCTGGGTCATCCTATGGGCGCTACCGGCGCATTCCTGACCTGCAAGGTTCTCGATTACCTCCAGGATCCCGAGACTGCCGGCAAGTATGGCATGGTTACCATGTGCATCGGCGGCGGCATGGGCGCTTGTGGCATCTACGAGCTCTGCAAGTAATTTCCGCTTTTTCAAAATGGCGCGGCTCCGGCAGCGCCATTTTTCTATCTTTCTATTATAAAGCGAGGTGCTTTCATGTTTTTATGGGACGAGCTGCGCGCCCTTACCGGTCCAATTCTCATCTATGGCATGGGCAACGGCGCAGAAAAGCTTTTGACCCTGTGTCGGGCGTATCATATCTCCATTGCTGGAATCTTCTCCAGTGATTCCCACGCCAGAGAAGGAACATTTCAGGGCTGTCCTGTGCTGTCCAGAAGCAGAGCGCTGGAGCAATATCCCGACGCCATGATTCTTCTGGCATTTGGTACCGAGCGTCCCGAAGAGGTGAAAGATTTGCTGGAGCTGTCAGCCCATCATCCCATGCGGATTCCTGACACCCCGCTGCTGGGCGGCAAGATTCTGACCCCTGAGGATGTGATGGCACAGCAGGAGGAAATCCGGCAGGTGTCTGGTTTATGGGCGGACGACCAATCCCGGGCGCTGTTTCATTCCCTGCTGGACGCCAAGCTGTCCGGCAGTCCTGCGTCACTGATGGCAAACACCTCCCCCCGTTCCGAGCTGCTAACGCTGCTCCATTTAAGCTCTGAGGAATCCTATCTGGATCTTGGGGCTTATCGCGGTGACACCATTGAGGAATTTCTGTCTCTGACCCATGGCAGCTACCGGCAAATCACCGCCATGGAACCGGATGCCCATAATTTTAAAAAGCTTCAAGCTGCATGTGGCGATCGGGAACGGGTTACGCTGCTGCCCTATGCCAGCTGGAGTTGCCGCGATACTCTGGAGTTCACGGGAAAAGGCGGCAGAAACTGCGCAAAAAAGCCCGATTTACCCGGAAAATATACGCACCTCCACCCGGTTTCCGCGATTCCCGTGGATGAACTACAGTTGGATGTGAGCTATGTGAAAATGGATGTGGAGGGCGCGGAAGCAGAAACTCTCCAGGGCATGACCCAAACCATACGATGCTGCCGACCCAAGCTGCTGATTTCCGCCTATCATAAGCCGGATGATTTTATCACGCTGCCCGGGCTGCTGCTGGACATTTGTCCGGACTATCGTCTCTATCTCCGCAGAACCCCCTGCATTCCTGCCTGGGAGATTCAGATTTGTGCACTCCCCTATTCCAAATGATATTCCGTTCTGGAATCAATTGTTTGCTAATATGAATTGAAAATATTTTGGGTTCTCGATATAATAGAGACAACAACAATGAAAGATGGTGAATTCTCATGAATGATCTCCGTTTCCCGGCAGACACCTATACCATGGATCAGCAGACCGTGAAAACCCGGTCCGGCGAGGTAACGGTGGAATACCGGAAGTATGAGCACCTTCCCTATGTCAAGAATCCCGTGGATGTGGAATATCAGTCTTTGGATATCTGGGCGCCGGTTTCCATTGACGGAAAGCCTTACGATCCTGCCAGCGCCCCCATATTCTTTGCCATTGATGTGGGCGGCTATATGTCCTCCTCGAACCTCAGAGGCTTTGGGCCTCCCGGTGGACCCGGCGGTCCCGGTGGACCCGGCGGTCCCGGTGGACCCGGCGGTCCCGGTGGTCCTGGTGGTGGTCCGGGCGGACCTCCTCCCGCTGCTGCACCCAACGGCGGTTATCTGGGACTTGGCGGTGAAGAAGGCTCCGGCAATACCAAGGCGCTGGCACTGGCTTATGGCTTTGTTGTGGTGTGCCCCGGCTGCCGCGGCAGAGACAATCAGTTTCCTGATGGCACCTATTACGGCAAAGCACCCGCTGCCATTGTGGACCTGAAAGCCGCAGTCCGTTACCTCCGTCACAATAAGGATATCATCCCCGGCGATCCCGAGAAGATTTTCTCCTCCGGCGGCAGTGCAGGCGGTGCCCTTTCCTGCCTGCTGGCTGCATCGGGCAACAGCCCCCTGTACGATTCCTATCTCAGCGAAATCGGTGCTGCGGAGGAACGGGACGACATTATGGGCTCCGCTTCTTACAGCCCCATCACTAATCTGGAGCATGCCGACAGCGCCTATGAGTGGCAGTACGGCAGCATTCCCTGCTCCGGCAGTCAGGGCGGTCCCATGGGCTTTATTCCCGCCGGCATGGTAGATCAGGCACTGTCTACGGCGCTGGCCGCGGAATTCCTGCCCTATCAGGACAGCCTGAAGCTCACCGGTATGAATGATTACGGTCCGGTTACCGCTGAAAACCTTAAGGATTACCTACTGAAGGTGTTCCTGGTGCCCGCAGCCAATAAGGCATGGGGGGAATCTTCCCCGGAGCAGCAGACGCAGTATTTGAAGGAGAACCCCTGGTTCACCTTTGACGGAGAAAATGCCGTGTTCACCTTCGAGGATTATCTGACTCACTGCGGCAGAATGAAGGGACTCCCCGCCTTTGACGATTTCCATAAGGCAATGGCGGAGCCGATTCTGTTCGGCACCGCAACCCAGAATTCCCGTCATTTCACCACCTTCAGCCTGAAGCACGATCCTGACGAAACCGCAACGGAGCTCACCGAGGATCTCAAGGCAGTGATTGATCTGATGAACCCCATGTTTTTCATTGCCCAGAAGAATCCCGGCTGTGCACCCAACTGGTGGATTCGCCACGGTGCCTGCGACAAGGATACCTCGCTGCCCATCGTCACCAACCTGGCAACCGCCATTTACGATCTTGGAAAGAACGTCAGCGCCCGGCTGATTTGGGACGGCGGTCACTGCGCCGATGACGATACCGAGGGCTTTATGATCTGGATGAAGGAGCTCTGCAAGTAAATACTTCCTCCATTGGGACTGTCACTGCTGTGGCAGTCCCTTTTCCGTGGTTCCGGGCGAAAGCACCGCGGAATCCGGGTGTATTTTTGTGGAAAACAGCCATTTATATTTCCAACGCAATTTGATATACTAAACAAGGTAAATTGTTTAATACATGAAGAAGGTTAATGATTATGGATAAATGGCATTACGCCCTGGACTATCAGGTTTCCTCCACCGACACGGATGCGGCTTATGAATATCGTCCCTCCGCATTATTCGTTTTACTGCAAAAGACAATCACCAACCATGCAAAAAACCTGGGCATGGACCGGGATGATGTGCTCGCTCAATATAACTGCTACTGGATGGTGCTGCGGATTTTTGTACATCTGAATCGCCCGATTATCTGGGGTGAAAATGTCCGCTGTGTGGCAGTGTCCCGCCACCCGGTTGGCACCCGGATTTATTGGGACTGCGATCTCTATATCGGCGAAGAGTGCGTGGGTGAGGCTTCCACCATCTGGGTGCTGGCAAACCGCAAAACCAAGCGCCCGATTCTGCTGGAAAGTCTGCCGGAGCTGCCCACCGAAAATCCTGAGGGCGCAAAGGATATCACCGTTTCCCGGATTGAATTCCCCGCAGAAATGGAGATTCAGGATCAGCGCAAGCTCTACTATTCCGACACTGATATCAACGGTCATATCAGCAACATTCGCTATGTGGACCTCGCCTGTGACGCGGCAGAACTGGACCTTCGTCCCTACGGCGTTTACCTTCAGGAGATTACCATGTCCTATGTAGGCGAATGCTTTGCCGGCGAACAGCTGACCATTCGGCGCGGCAAGGAAAACGGCGCGATTTTCATCCACGGCTCCGGTCCCGACCAGTCTGATCGCTTCGATTGCAAGATCGTCATGAGCTCCACCCAGGGGCTGTAAATTTATTTTCTTCGTCCATGACAGATATTCTGTCATGGACATTTTGCATAATCGGGTAAGAAATTATGCAAAAAATCTGTGAATAGACTTGGAACGTTATCCATTTTGTGCTATAATATTATGCGTACGAATTATTTCTTGGTGATTGGTTATGGAAAGGAGTATTCTTTGCGACACAACGAACTGCTGATGGAGAAAATACGAGAATCTCTCCGCGCAACCCTCCCCATCACAGCCATTGTGCTGGTTCTGGCTGTTACCATAGCCCCACTGACACCGGGTACGCTGGTGCTGTTTTTGTTCGGTGCATTGCTGCTGGTGTTTGGCATGGGGCTGTTTACCTTGGGCGTAGATATGTCCATGATTCCCATGGGCGACGGCATCGGTGTTGCCATCAGCCGTGCCCGGCGGCTCGGTCCTCCCCTGCTGGTCTGTCTGATTCTCGGCATTGTGGTCACCATTGCAGAGCCGGATCTTCAGGTTTTGGCGGAGCAGCTGCCAACGGTGCCCAATCTTACACTGATTTTGGCGGTTGCCCTGGGCGTTGGCATCTTTTTGGTGCTCAGTCAGGTGCGTATGCTGCTGCACATTCCCCTGTCGCACACGCTGGTGTTTTTCTACCTGATTGTCTTTGTTCTCTCCTATTTCGCCCCAAACGACTTTATTCCCGCAGCCTTTGACTCTGGCGGCGTCACCACCGGACCCATTACCGTACCCTTTATTATGGCGCTGGGCATCGGTATGGCTGCCATCCGAAGCGATAAGGACTCCGGCAGTGATTCCTTTGGTCTGGTTGCCATGTGCTCCATTGGCCCGGTGATCTCGGTGCTGCTGCTGGGCATTTTCCTGCCGGATATGGACGCCGCCTATACTCCGGTAGAGGTTCCGGTGCTGGGAACCACCCGAGAGGCTGCTCTGGTCTTCGCCCGGGAGCTGCCAGACTATATTGCAGAGGTCGCGTTGGCACTGCTGCCGGTGGTGGCAATTTTCGGACTGTTTCAGCTGCTGTTTCGGCGCTTTCATCGGCGGCAGCTGGGGAAGATTCTGGTGGGACTCCTCTATACATATGCAGGGCTGGTGCTGTTTCTGGTGGGCGTCAACGTGGGCTTTATGCCCGCAGGTGCCACCATTGGCGCAGCCATTGCGGGAAGTAAGCTGAAATGGCTGCTGGTGCCCATCGGCGCATTGGTGGGCTACTTCATCGTTCGGGCGGAACCGGCAGTGCAGGTGTTGGCGCGGCAGGTAGAGGAGATTTCCGGCGGCTCCATCACCCAGAGCTCTATCAATCATGCCTTGTCCATCGGCATTGCACTGTCTGTAGGGCTTGCCATGGTGCGCATTCTCACCGGTATCAGCCTGATGTGGTTTTTGATTCCGGGTTATGTGTTCTCTCTGGGATTGACATTTTTTGTTCCGCAAATATTCACCGGCGTCGCCTTTGACTCCGGCGGCGTGGCGTCCGGTCCCATGACCACCACGTTCCTTCTGCCCTTTGCCATGGGCGCCGGTGAAGCCCTGGGCGGGAACGTGCTCACCGATGCCTTCGGCATTGTGGCATTGGTAGCCATGACGCCACTTTGTACCATCCAGCTGCTGGGACTGGCAGACCGGATCCGCGAAAAGCTGGCAGCCACCGCACTGGAGCATGCCCTGCGGGAGGAGCTGCAAGAACTGGAGGACGGCATGATTTATTGGGAGGAGCACTGATATGAAACAGAACATCGCACCCATGCAGCTGCTGCTTTCCATTGTAGAGCGCGGTACGGCAGCAAAGCTCATGCGGCAATATGAGACATTTAAAGTAACCCAGCATTTTCAGGCGTTCGGTCACGGCACCGCCGCCTCTCACCTGCTGGATACCCTTGGCTTTGGCACCAGCGAACGGGATATTCTCCTGTCCATTGCCCCCAAGGATACCGTTCGGCAGCTGATGTATTATTTAAGAGATGAAGGTCGCGCCGATCTTGGCGCAAAGGGCATTGCGTGCAGCATGGACTTAACTGCGCTGAGCGCCATCTATGCCCTGGGAATCAGCCGACTGGAAGAAATGAATCCGGAAAAGGGGGATATGCTCGTGGATCAGGGAAATCAGCATACGCTTATTTTAGTGGCAGTGAACTATGGCTACACCGATGCAGTGATGGACACTGCACGTTCCTGCGGTGCAAAAGGCGGCACCGTCATTCGTGCCCGATGGGCTGGCAGCCGCACGGTAGAGAAATTCGCAGGCATTACCCTTCAGGAGGAAAAAGAGATTCTTGCCATTGTTGCCTCTCGGAAGGAGCAGGCACATATTATGGAGGAAATCAACCGGCTCCACGGTCTTCGCTCCTCCCCTCAGGCTGTGGTCATTGGTCTTCCCATTGACCATATGGCAAAGCTTAATTAAAGCAACGCCACACAACTAAATTCTTCCCTCGGATTTTCAGAATTAACCTCTGGTAAATCCGAGGGATTTGTATCTTTTGGTTGACAAAAGCAACTAGTTGTACTATCATCCAACTAGTTAATATACATCTATCAAATCTGTGATTCCCATGGACTTGGGGAATTGCAGGAGGAAGGAGCGGAAAACCGATGTCAAACAAAAGGGTACAGCCGGATCGAGTTGCATGGTATTTCCGGGCAGAGTGGTGGTCCCTGCTGCTGGTTACCATTTCCGGACTGATTTATAACCTGGGTCTGCTGGCAGGTCCGTGGTTTGAGGGTCAGATGACCGGCTGTCTCATTCGCATTTTACAGGGAAACGGAACGTTTTCTGATATGCTGCGGCTGATTCTGTGGTACGTCGCCGCCATTGCCATTGTTCAGGGCGCTCGGTACATCAAGCGGTTTTATGTCCGACGGTTTGCCAACAACGTCAACCGTCGAATGAAGGGCATTCTCTACGGCAATCTGGTGCAGAAAACCCGTGCCGAGCTGGAGGAAGAAGGCACCGGAAACGTCATGACCAAGGCGATTCTGGACGTGGACGACTGCGCCGAGGGCATGCGGAAGTTCACCACGGAGATTTTCGATACCGGCGTTGCCCTGCTTGCCTATGCCTGCATGCTGCTCTATTATGACTGGCGCCTGGGGCTGCTTTGCATGCTGTTCCCGCCCATTTCCTACGTGGTGGCGGAAAAAATGAAGGTACTGATTCAGCGCACCGGCGCAGCATTTAAGGCGCAGTCCGGCGTACTCAGTGCCGCCACCCTGGACCGGGGCACCAATGCCGTGACATATCGGGTGTTCGGCTGCGAAAAGCAGCGGCAAGAGGCGTATGAGCAAAAACTGACTGACTATGAGAAATCCGCCATTCGGGCAAATATCTGGGGCACCATGCTGCCCCCGGTTTATAAGGTGATTTCCATGGCAGGTGCGCTGTTTATCCTGTTTTTCGGCAGCAGAAATGTGCTGGGTCAGGGCTGGAAAGCGTGGGATGTGGCGGCATTCACCACGTTTCTCGCCTGCTTTACCAAGCTCTCTACCAAATCCTCCAGCGCCGCAAAGCTGTTCAACGCGGTTCATAAGGCGCAGGTGTCCTGGAAGCGAATTAAGCCATTGATGCATGAACCTCAGGAGCCGGTGGAGGCAGAAGCCGCAAAGCCTGACACCCTTCAGGTGCGGCATCTGGGCTTTGCCTACTCCGGCGGCAAGGACATCATCCATAATCTGAGCTTTGATGCAAAGCCCGGTCAAATCATTGGGATTACCGGTCCAGTTGCCTGCGGCAAATCCACGTTGGGCAAAGTCTTTCTCTGTGAATACCGCTATGCCGGCGATATTCGTTATGGCGGCAAGGAGCTAAGTCGTATGGACCCAACCAGGCGCACCGGCATTGTGGGTTATCTGGGCCATGATCCTGAGCTGTTTAACGACACCGTGCGGAATAACATTCTCATGGGCGACGATCAGCCGGACCCCTGGGAATATCTCCGGTACGTCTGCCTGGATCGAGAGGTTGCCGCCATGGAGAATGGCATCGAAACTCTGGTGGGCAGCGGCGGCGTCCGGTTGTCCGGCGGTCAGGGGCAGCGATTGAGTCTTGCCAGGACTCTCTGTCATAAGCGCCCGATTCTGGTGCTGGATGATCCCTTCTCTGCATTGGACCGAAACACCGAGGCACAGATTTTCTTAAATCTCAAAAAGCTGGCTTCTGACAGCATTGTGCTGCTGATTTCCCATCGGCTTTACCTGTTCCCGGAGTTGGATCAGGTCATCTGGATGGATGGCGGCAAGCAAACCGTCGGAACCCATCAGGAACTCATGGAAACGGTACCGGATTATGCGGCGCTGTTCCATGCCCAGGAAGGAGGAAAGCAGCATGCAGAAGTCTGAACATGTCAGAACCATCATTTTAGAGACGGTAAAACGCAAAAAGCTGCTGTCTCTTGGCATTCTGGCGGCAGTGGCAGGCGCAATTGCCGCTTCCCTGTTCCCGCCGATGATTCTCGGTAAAATCATCGATACCATGACCGCAGGTCAGAGCGCTACCATTGCCATGGTGATCCTCTACTTTCTTTTAACCGCGCTCACCGGCTTTACCGAGGCGGCAAGAGAGGGACTGCTCACCGTCTTCGGTCAAAAAATAACCCATACGCTCCGCAGCCGCCTGATGGCAAAGCAGATTCGCCTGACTGCCGATGCCCTGAATCATCAGGAGCCCGGCGCACTGGTTTCCCGGTTCGTGGGCGATGTGGACACGGTGGAGAGCCTGTTTACCTCCGGCATTGTCAGCATGTTTGCCGACGCCTGCCGTATTATCAGCATCCTTGCAGTAATCTGGCTGAAAAATCGCGGTCTTGCGCTGGTGCTGCTGGTATTGCTGCCGTTTTTGTTCTGGTTCACCCGGCATGTGCAGAAGAATATGCTCTCAGCACAGCTGGAAAACCGCAAAGCAGTGAGCCGCGCATCGGGATTTGTACCGGAAACCCTCCATAACATCCGCACCATTCATACTCTGGGCAAGGAAAAATATGTGGAACAGCGCTATGACGCTTACATTGGCGACAGCTACCGCGCCATGGAAAAGACCAATTTCTATGATGCGGTCTACTCCCCTGTGATTCTGATTCTCAATGCCATTGTGGTGGCAGTGGTTATGCTGCTGTCCGCCTCCGGCAACACTCAGGTTTTAACACTGTTTGGCATGTCTGCCGGTACGGCTGTAGCGGTCATGAATTACATTTCCCAGATTTTCACCCCCGTAGAGAGCCTAGGCATGGAAATTCAGACCATTCAGTCCGCCATTGCAGGTGTGCGGCGCATCAACGAATTTCTGGCTCAGCCGGAGCTTCCGGATGAGCCCAGCATCCCTGTCAAGCAGTTCAGGCAGCCGGAGACTCCCTTTGTGGAGCTTCGGGATGCTACCTTCGGTTATGACGGTCACACGGTACTCAGCCACTTGAGCCTTCAGGTGCAGACCGGTGAGCAGGTCACCTTGTCCGGACGGACCGGCGCAGGAAAGAGCACTATCTTCAAGCTGCTGCTGGGACTTTATCTCCCCGATTCCGGCAGCGTTACCATTGGCGGCGTCCCCACAAACCGGATTCCAGAGGAGGAAAAGCGGAAGCTCTTTGGCTATGTGGAGCAGTCGTTCCATATGGTTCCCGGCACTGTCAAGGATCAGATCACACTGTTTGACGACCGGATTACCATGGAGCAGGTTCACAGCGCTGCCCGGCTCACCGGTCTGGAGGAAACCATTCTCTCCCTGCCCCAGGGCTACGATACCCCCTGCACCCAGGAGATCTTCTCTCAGGGTCAGTGGCAGCTTTTGTCCATTGCACGGGCAGCCGCCGCGCAGCCTGAACTGCTGCTGTTGGACGAAATCACCGCAAACCTGGATGCGGAAACTGAGCAGACCGTGCTCCGAGCCTTAAAGCGAGTCTCCGAGCATCGAACGGTGGTGTCCATCTCCCACCGGGTTACCGCTGAAACCGGCAGAATCATCCCCATCGGTTCCGCCGTATAGCGAAAAAAACACCACGCTGTATCACAATCGATGCAGCGTGGTGTTTTTCAATTCTTTGTTAGTCCATTGCAGTTAAAATTCGATCATTATCCAGGTTTTTCCCGGCGCTGACAGAGAACTTTTCCAGCAAATCGTCCACAGTCATGTGGGCGCGCTCCTCGCCGGATACGTCCAGCACAATCCTTCCGGAATCCATCATCAGCGTGCGATTGCCCAGACTCAGCGCCTGAGACATATTATGCGTGACCATCAGGCAGGTAATTTTCCGCTCAGAAACCACATTTTTCGTAATTTCAAGCACCTTTTCTGCTGTTCCGGGATCCAATGCCGCAGTATGCTCATCCAGCAGCAGCAGCTTCGGGGTCACCATGGTTGCCATCAAAAGCGTCAGCGCCTGTCGCTGACCGCCAGAAAGCAGTCCCACGGGATTCTTCATCCGGTCCTCCAGCCCCATGCCCAAAAGGGACAGCTGCTCCCGGAACATCTCCCGTTCCTTCTTGGATACCCGGCTGAAAAACGCAAACCGGTGCCGGGAATGCCGGAGATAGGCAATGGCAAGATTCTCTTCAATGTTCATATGGGGCGCAGTACCCTTCAGCGGGTCCTGGAACAGATGACCGATCATTTCACTGCGGCGATATTCCCGCAGGAACGTGATGTCCTCGCCGTCCAGCTCAATGGTGCCCTGATCTACATAGAAATTACCGGCAATTGCGCCAAACATGGTGGATTTGCCTGCGCCGTTGGAGCCGACAATGGTGGCAAACTCTCCGGCATCCAAATGCAGGCTCAGATTGTCCAGTGCGGTCTTCTCGTTGACGGTACCGGCGTTAAAGGTCTTGGTAATATTGGTCAGTGTCAGCATTTTGCACCTCCACGGCGAGCAGCCTTTTGCTTCTGAAATGCGGCATAGCGCTTGAGTGCAGGAGACGCAATGGCAACCGCAACGATCAGTGCAGAAACCAGCTTCATGCATTCAGCGGGCACATTCAGCCGCAGTGCCACTGCCACAAACAGCCGATACAGGCAGGAGCCAACCACAGCGCCCAATGCCCGGCGGAGCATGCCGCCCTTTCCTACCAGCGTTTCACCAATAATCAGCGATGCCAGCGCAATGGTTACCATGCCGGTGCCCAGGTTGATGTCGCAGCTCTTCTGATACTGCGCCAGAACCGCGCCGGACAGCGCCGTTAAGCTGCCGGAAATACAGAGCCCAACGGTAATGGTAAATGCAGGATTCACAGAGGAAGCCTTAATCATGTCAGGGCTGTCGCCGGTTGCCCGAATGGAAAGACCCAGCCGGGTTTTCAGGAACAGTGCCAGCAGTGCCGCAACCACCAGAACAATCACCAGCGCCACAACCAGCTTATACCAGCCGCCCAGCACACCGCCCAGTGCGCTTTTTGCCATGGTAAAGATGTTATCGCACTTGAAGATGCTCAGGGTGGACGAGAAGCCCATCACTGCCAGGTTCACGGTATAGAGCCCGGTATTGACAATAATGCCTGCCAGAATGCTCTCCACGCCCAGACGGGTCTGAAGGAATGCCGTGATGTAGCCGGACAGAACGCCTGCCAGCATGGCGGCAAACAGTGCCAGAATCGGATGCCCCAGCAGCGTGACCTGACAGCATACCGCGCAGCCCAGGGTAAAGCAGCTGTCGGTGCTCAGATCGGCAATGTTCAGGATCGAATAGCTGAGGAACAGCGCCAGAGCAACCAGCGCATAGATGCATCCCAGCTCCATGGCAGTCTGCGCCGTGCTCAGGGTAAAGATCGAAGCAATAGACATGAATGTTATCTTCCTCTCAAAAGAGGGCGGGTTATGGCACCCGCCCTGCTTGATTTATGTTTGAAATTCGGGTTAGTCGAAGCTCTCCTGGGTGACGGTTTCCTTCACTTCCTCGCAGAGATCGTTAAAGGCGGAATAGTCAAGACCAATGGCTTCTG
>CAJKNS010000045.1 GCA_905201305.1 uncultured Eubacteriales bacterium | reverse complement strand
CCGCAGCTATCTGGAAACCCTGCGCTATGCGAACCTGTCCAATCCCTTTGAAACCGGTTCCGTTGAACGCGCCTGCGGGTATGCGGAGGAGATTCTGCTCAAGCAGATTGCAGCGCAGAAGCAGAAAGCGTAATATCACACTTTGCTCAATCAGTAATCACAAGCCTCAGGAAAGGAGCATGACAGTGAAATCACTCCATACCATTCAAACTCTTTCCAAAATCGGAAAGAAACTCAGTAAAATCGCATGGATTCTTTCCGTCATCGGCTTTTGCGGCTGTATTGCCGGACTGCTCAGCCTGAACTTTGGAAACGGCAGACTAATCAAGCTTGGCGGCGTTACCCTGCATGGGCTGATCTCCGTGGAAGCCGGCTACAGCATCAAAAGTATTACCGCAGCACTCTCCGGCTGGATGATCGTCTGTGCCGGCGAAGCAGTGCTTGCAAAGTTTGCGGAGGTCTTCTTTCAAAATGAGTTGAACGCAGAAACGCCGTTCACACTTTCCGGCGCAAAGGAGCTGCTGCGGCTTGGTATTCTGACGCTTGCAATTCCCACCGGCTGCGCAGTGGTCGGAAGCATTGTCCAGGGCGTTGTTGCCGGTTTTCTGAACGCGCCAAAAGCTGCGGTCATGGATCTATCTTTTGATCACGAAGCCAGTATTGCGCTGGGAATTATGATGATCCTCGGTTCCCTGCTGTGCCGTTATGGCGCAGAACTCCAAACACAGGATCGAAACTAACAGCTTCTGCTCCTGTCGTATCGGAATCAACAGTCGGCTTCCTGCCGCAGTCAAAGCAATCCAAATGCTTCATCAAAAAAGCAGCTCGGTCACATAGCCGAGCTGCTTTTTTTTGATGAAGCCACATCCTGTCTAAGACAATAAAACCAAATCCCGCTGCAACCGGAATTCCGTTGTACGGCGGATAAATATTCACCCAATCCGGACTCATTTCATTGCAGCAATCCGCCGTGTGCTCCGCGATAGGCAGAGGGCGTAATGCCAGTATATTTTTTGAATACCCGTCCCATGGCCTTGGCGTTTTCATAGCCGGTTTGCTCGGCAATGTCCTGAAGCTCCAGCTTTGTGGCAACCAGCAGCCGCTGCACCTGGTCGATGCGGTATTGATGGATATACTCCAGCACGCCGCAGCCCTTTTGCTGCTTGAACATTCGCGAGAGATACGATGCATTGATGTTCAATTCTTCGCAGATCACCGAAACGGAAAGCTCAGGATTTGCATAATTCCGCTGAATGTATTCCACCACATCCTGAACATGGTTTCCAGTGCGACGTATGCCGCGGCAGTTCTCCTCCAGACGGTCAAAAAACTGCCGGATTTTCTCCTGAATCTGTTCCTTGGTGGTCAGACCCATGAATTCGTCATAGAACTCCTGCCGGAAGCTGGACCGGTCCATCTGCGGGTCCAGCTTAATCTCCATCAGGTTATAGACCGTTTCGATTCGCCCGTAAAAACGCGCCTTAATGGTATGAACACTCTCATAATGATGTCTGGAGTAATGCTCCAGCATTTCCAGCATATAATCCGCAGCCTCCGTAAACTGATAATTGGTTGCCGCCACAAAGAACTTACGCTCCAGTGCCGCCGTTTCCAGCATCAGCCGGGTTCTCACCTCAGGTCGTACGCTTTCCATGGAGGAGATAATTTCCTGCTCCGAGTTGGAAAAAATGGCATATTCCATCATGCCTAGGGTTTCCTGATATGCCATTCCTGCGTTCTTCAGCCGGTCATAGGCAGCACTGACCGCAATGCGCGTAAAAATGCCCTTCGTCCGCAATGCAGTCTGCGCCTGACTGAGCTCAGAACTCAGCAGCTCCAGCATGAGACAAATCTGCTCCGAATCCCCCAAGCTCGAAATTCTTTTCAGCCCAACAATGGCAACCTCTGCCTGATCGATGGTGGTAAAATGCGGGTCAAACGCATTACTCAGTGCCGAGTCCAGCGCCGCAATTACAGGATTTTTGGGCGTGCCGGACATGCGTCTGGGCATTTGATCCGCCTGGGTCTGCCCTCTGGGATGCTGAACCAGCAGGACCACAAAAACGTTGCCGGAAAGCCCAATATCAAAAATCTGATTGCTGTCATCCGCCTGCGCCAAAAGGGACCGTTCCTGAAGCAGCCGCGACACATGAAACTCGTTCATAAAATGGGTGATATTGCTGATTCTGTCGTGCACCAGCGCAAAGCCGCAGGACAAGAGCACGCTTAAAATCAGCGCAGTCCATAGCATAATGGGCATCGCTGCCCCACGCCGGTTCATCATCATCGCCGTACATGCAGGCACCAGTGCAACCACCATGCACATTGCCACCTGTGACAGCCGATCCAACATCTGATGTTTCATAGCTCCACCTCTTTTTGTACTTTATCACCAAATTACAGTGTTTGCAATGTTTTTTTGCAGGCGATTTGCAGTAAAATCAAATTTTGTACCCTTCGGCAAAAATGGTTCCTTGCCCAGTGCAAAAACGGTTCTTCCTCTGTAAATTGTGCGTTGAAAGCAGAGAGGCTTCTGCGTATGATGGTTCCAGAGACAAGTTCACGCAAACGCAGGAAAACAAGGAGGTCTTTCATTGTCTACCAGATACAAAAACCTACTGTCACCCATTCCGGTCGGAAATATCGTGCTGAAAAACCGCATGATTTCCTCGGCATCCATGCCCCACTTTCTTCAGGGCACCATGCCGTACCCCACAGAAAAGGTGATTCGGCATTTTGCAAACCGCGCCAAAAACGGTGCCGCAGGAGTTACCTTTGATTTGAGCCTTGGTCAAAAAATGTTCCACCCGGATCAGGCGGATAAGCAGCTCATTGATGTTACCCCGGAGCATTTTGTGGATATCAACATCAATGATGCCACTAGCCAAAACTACATCTGTCAGTGGATCGACCAAACCCATTATTATGAATCCAAAGCCATTGCAATTTTTCCCGGCATTATGACGGAGATTCAGATGCAGGAGGAGCGTGCCGCCAGAGAGTCAGGCTTTCGGGGCGAGGGCTGCAACATACTGTCCAGAAAATTCATGGACAATTATATTGAAGAAGCAAAAAAAGTGGCGCGGACACTGAAGCTCTTGGGCTTTGATATGTTCTCCATCCATTCTGCCTATCGCGGTGGCGGATGCTTCGGACATTTTCTCACGCCCCTGAGCAACCAGCGTTCCGATGAATACGGAGGCAGCGTTCGAAACCGTGCCAGATTTATGCTGGAGGTGCTCTCTGCCATTAAAGATGTAGTTGGCAGCGATTTTCCCATTGAGGTTCTGGTCAGCGGTCAGGAGCCGGCGGGCGGCATCACCCTGGATGACACCGTGGAGCTTGCCAACATGGCGGACGGACTGATCGACATTCTGACCATCCGTGCCGGAGAGCTGGACCCCCAGCATCCCACCTCCTTCACCTCGTCGCCTGAATGCCCGGCACCATACCTGGAAGACGCAGCCTATATCAAGGCTCATGCACCGAAAATGACCATCTGCGCTTCCGCAGGCTTCCAGTCTCTGGACCTGTGTGAGCAAGTCATTGCCGAAGGAAAAGCGGATATGATCGCCATGGCACGAAGCTGGATCTGTGATCCTGAGTACGGCAAAAAGGCATATGAGGGCAGAGGCGAGGATGTCGTCCCCTGCATTCGCTGCAACAAGTGCCACGTACCCAATGATTCCGATAAATTCCGTTCCTTCTGCTCCGTCAACCCCCGGGTTGGTCTGGAGGACCAGATTGACCAGCTGGTTGTACCCCCGGAACGAAAAAAATCCGTTGGCATCGTGGGCGGTGGTCCCTCCGGCTTGCAGGCTGCCATTGAGTGTGCCAAGCGCGGGCACCGCGTTACACTATATGAAGCATCCAATGAATTGGGCGGTCAGCTCAAGCACGCGAACTACGCAAAGTTTAAATGGCCGCTGAAGCAGTTTATGGAATATCAGATTCGCCAGGCATACAAATTGGGCGTAACCATTCAGAGAAACACCTTTGCCACCAGAGCGCTTTTGGAGCAGGCAGGCCATGACGAGGTCATCGCTGCCGTCGGTCCCAAATTCAAGCGCTCCGGAATTCCCGGTGCTGACAGCGAGCATGTTTTTCTGGCAGTTGACGTCTTCGGAAAGGAAGCAGTCCTGGGCAAGAAAATTGCAGTGATCGGCGGCGCAGAGGTGGGCGTGGAAACGGGCATGTATTTGGCGCAGGCTGGGCATGACGTTACAGTAATGACCCGCCAAAAGGATCTTGCTCTGGACGCTGCCCATGCCCACTATCGCACGATGCTGGTTGCCTACTACAAGAAAATTCCGGGCTTTCATCCCCTGCCGGAGGTATCCTATCGTGCAATTACCCCCGAAGGCGTTGTATACGCCGATGCCAACGGGAACGAGCACCTGCTGGAAGCCGACACCGTGGTGCTGGCAACGGGTCAGGAGAGCAACGCCGATGCTGCCCTTGCCCTCTACTCCCCCGAGTATCGCTTTCATATGATCGGCGACTGCAACCTCGGCGGAGATGTAGCAAAGGCAACCCGCAGTGCCTTTGCCGTTGCATCCCAGATTTAGTAACCATTCAGGGGCGCCTGAATCAATAATGAAAGGAAGTACGAGAATGAAACGATTATCCGCGCTATTACTTGCCCTTGCCATGCTTTTAATGCTGGCAGCCTGTGGAAGCGTCAGCTCCGCTTCATCCGGCTCTGAACCCTCACAGTCCGTCCAGACAGAGCCCACGGCACCTGAGCAGACCGAAGCTCCCGCCGTTAGCGCTGCTGAGATCCCGGATATGGACTCCGCAGAGGAACCCTCTGAAGTAGAGGAAGCCCCTGCTGTGGTGCAGTCCCCTTCCCTGCCCTACACCACCACCGGCGAAGAGCTTTCCATGTGGCTTCCGCTGACCCCGGATCTTGCCAACACCTACAGCGACCTGAACGAGCACATTGTGGTTCAGGCAGCAGAAGAAGTCACCGGCGTACACATCAACTTTACCCATGCCTCCTTCTTCACCGCAAACGATGATTTCAACCTCATGACCGCTGCCGGAGACTACTGCGACCTGATCTCCTGCGCCGTGAAATACTACGCCACCGGCGGAGCAGGTGCCATGGAAGACGGCGTTATCATCAATCTCTCCGACCTGATTCCGGAGTATGCGCCGGATTATAACGCCGTCATCAACTCCGATGAAACCCATATCGCCCAGAGCCGCAGTGATACCGGCGATATTCTTGCATTCTACACCTGGAAGGACGAGGTCTATAACCGCAGCGGTATGCAGACCCGCGGCGACTGGCTGGATGAGCTTGGTCTTGATGCGCCGGAAACCTATGAGGAATATGAATCCGTACTGCTGGCATTTCAGTCCGCCTATGGCTGCACCGCAGCCATGCAGATGTATCCCTCCTGCCTGCTCACCGGTTCCATGCTGTGCGGCGGCTATGGCGTCTCCGGCTACTACACCGTATATGACGACTCCGGCGAAATTCCCAATGTAATGTTCCAGATCGACGGCACCGCCCATTGCTCCCTGCTGGAGGACGGCTATCGCGACTACCTGACCATGCTGAACAAGTGGTATACCAAGGGTCTGATTTCCAGCGACTTTCTGTCCGGCAGCTGCAATCCCAACGACTCCAAGAACCTTGGCGATATCTACTCCGGCAACACCGGAATCTGGTACTCCGAGTATCAGAACCTTGCCGACTACGCCAGCTCCATTGACGACGACAACGTCTATATCGCCGCGCTGAAAGACCCCACCATCAAAAAAGGCGACAGGACCCACTTTGGCGGCAGCATTGCCCTGGGCTCCTCCAACGGCTTTACTACCTCAATCTCCACCCAGTGTGAGAACACCGAGCTGGCAACCAAGTGGTGCAACTTCTGGTTCACCGAGCAGGGCTTCCTGCTGGCAACCTATGGCATTGAGGGCGAATCCTACACTCTGGATGCCTCCGGCAATCCCGTCTTTACGGAGCTGGTTACGAATAACCCAAACGGACTGTCTCAGCGCGAGGCACAGTCCATGTACAGCCTGTCCCAGTTCCCCACCCTGTCCAAGAAATCCGTGGATTTCCTGTCGCTGAACGACGAGCAGATTGCCGCCATTGAAGTATGGGATTCCAGCATCGACGGCGCCTATCTCATGCCCGACGTTTCCCTGACCCCGGAGGAATCCGCCGAATATGCTTCGATTATGAGCGATATCAACACCTATGCCTCCACCACCGTAGATCAGATGGTCATTGGCGAGACTTCGCTTGCAGACTGGGATGCATTCACCGATACTCTGCGCGGCATGAAGATCGAACGCTGCGTTGAAATCTATCAGGCGGCGCTGGACCGCTATAACAGCCGTTAATCCTTAGAATGTCCCGGATTGCGTCCCCCCACGCAATCCGCCCACGTCTCCGGCAAGGATGAGAAAGGAGCGATCAATATGGAATATACACCGCAGCAGGAGCTGAGTATGCAGCAGGCATGGGCGTCTTATCAGTGCCAGAAGCTTTTTAACCGTCATGCCGCCCTGTGCTCTGCCGGTATGCGTCAGGAGGAATTCGACACACTATGGTCCACGCGGGAGGATATCTGCATCGGTCAGAACGACGGCTTCTGGGTAGGCAGAGAATCCGTCCATCGGGCATATGCCGGCGCCTATGAAAAGGCGCTGAAAAAGAGCCGGGATGAGGTCTTGCAGGCAACGGGCACCACGCAGCCCTTAAAAGCAGGCTGCATGATTCTCCATGCCGTTTCCACCCCGCTGATCGAGGTGGCAAAGGACCTGAAAACCGCCAAGGGCATGTTCTATTCTCCCGGCTATGTGACCACCATAGAGGCAAACGGAACGCCTTACGCCAGATGGGTGATGCAGCGCTATGCCGTGGATTTTATCTATGAGGACAGCTGGAAAATCTGGCACCTGTTTATCGGCGTGGACTATGTCTGCGACGTAGGGGATCGACCCTATCAGCACTCCCCTGTTCCCGCCTACAACAAGCCGCTGCCGCTTTTAGAGGGCATCGGCTTTGGCGCAGAATTCATTCCTCCCTATGACATTGAGGTTCCGGCACTTTACACCTCTGCGCTGGGCTGGTGCGGTTATCCCCCGGAGCCGGAAGCGTATGCATCCTTCTCTGATACCTTCAGCTATGGCTATGAGCCGTTTTTAAACTCCGGTCATTACGCCTGCGCAGAAGCCTTCCAGACAACATCGGAAGCGCGGTTCAACATCAATAACGAGGTGGTCTAAATGTCAGTGTCAAATCTTGAAAAAGCAATCTGCATCCACCAGATCGAAAACCAGATGGCACGACATGTAATTTATCATGCCCGCTGCCGTCATCGTGAGGAAATCGAGAACATTTGGGTGGACGTGAAGGAAAATGACGCGCTGTTCGCCGGCGACTGGGGCTCCATGCCCGGCGAAGCCTTCTGGAATAACTATGCCCTTGCCACCGAGAAGCGCGTCATGGGCAAATACACCACGCGGGTTCGGAAGCGCCCGGATTTCGCCAAGCAGGATTACCGCTGCCACGAGATGTCCATGCACCTGCTGGCGTCCCCGATTATCGAGGTTGCAGGTGACGGCAAAAGTGCCCGGGGACTTTGGTATACACCGGGCTTTCTGGTTCCCAGCAGCTATGAAGCAGACCGGACCTCCTGCACCTGGTTCTGGGAGCGCTACGGCGGAGATTTTGTGCTGGACGAGGACGGTACCTGGAAGTTTCTGCATCTTCGGGTCGCCGCGCACCTGATGGCACAGATGGACTTTGAGGACTGGACAACCATCGATCCCCTTGCGCCGGACCCCATGGGCAGAGTCAAAAGCCTGGATACCACAAAATATCTCCGTCAGGATGCCTACACCTATCTATCCATTCCCACCGAGCGTCCGGGCATTCCCACCCCCTATGAAACACTCAGCGAAACGATTACCTATAAGGAGGTCAAGGAATGAACATCGAGACACTTGCGGATCGCTATGTGGCGATCAAGGAAATCGAGAAAATCATGAGTAAACACACGTTCCTGCACCTCCAGCTGAAAAACCGCGAGGAAATGGAGATGCTGTGGTGTAAAAATGCCCCGGAGCCAACCCTGACCACCAATCACGGCACCTATCGCAACTATGACGAAATCTTCGCCTGGTATGTGGCGGACTTTGAGAAGCGGACCCTTGCAAATGACCAGGCGATGCAAAGCCATTATGATATTCTTCAAAAGTTCGAATTAGGCGATATTCACGGTGTCGGAACCTTTTTGGTGGACACCTTTACCACACCGATTATTGAGCTTGCGGAGGATATGGAAACTGCCAAGGGCTGGTTCTGCGGCAGCGCCATTACCACGGATATTGTGGACGGCACGCCTCAGGCGCGGTGGACCTGGAAAAAGTATGGCATCGACTTTGTGCGCGAGGACAGCGCCTATAAAATCTGGCACCTGAAAATGCTGACGGAATTCTCCATCAAGCCCGGCGGCAGCTGGATCAGCGGCAGTGATGAGCTGCCCTTTGGCGCACTGCCCTCCGATACTGCCGAACAATACGCCTTTTATTCCCCCACACGTGTCCCGGAGAATAATCCGCCGATTCCGGTGCCCTACCGCACCTTCAGTGAAACCTTTTGCTACTGATGAAACCTGATTAAAAGAGCATACACAATAGACCCAAGGGACTGACTACGCCGCAGTCCCTTGGGTTTTTATATACTGCTTTTCATTGGCGCAACGGTATTGCCGCTTTTTCGGCAATCATCAAAACAGCTTCCCCAAGCAGGAAAAATATGATAAGATAGAGTTGGTTAAATCGCACGTTGGCAGGAGGAGGATAACACTATGGCAAAACGGAAGCAGAATTTGGGCACAATCTATATCTCCGAGCGCCTGCAGGAGTGTCTGCGTCCCATTTCTCACTGCGCCCTGACCACAGTAGTTGCCCCCATGGGTTATGGAAAAACCACTGCGGTCAGCTGGTATTTGGAGAAGCGGGCACAGGCTGAGGATATTCGTGTGATTCGCATCAGCGTCTACTCCGACAATCTGACGATTTTTTGGAAAAGCGTACAGGATGCCTTCGCCCACAGCGGTCTTGACCTGCTGCAGGGCTATGACTGCCCTTCCGATGCTGCCAGCGCCAGCCTGCTTACGGATGAGCTCTGCCACGGACTGGCAGCTTCCCTTCCCTGCTATCTCTTCATCGACGATTTTCATCTGCTCACCGACGACCGGGTCACAAGGTTTCTGTGCAGTCTGGTGGCGCGGCTTCCGGAACAGGTCCATATCATTGTTGCCAGCCGGGACCGGTTTCTTTCCGGCGGTGAAATCATCCGGCTGGGGCACCGGCTTCACCAAATCACCGTTGACCAGCTGCGGCTCAACTACACGGAGCTGTCCGTCTATACCCATCGCTGCGGCACGGACCTCAGCGATATGCAGGTGGAAGCCCTGCTCCATTCCAGCGAGGGCTGGTTCTCTGCGGTCTATTTGAACCTATGTGCGCTGGCGCAGTATGGTTCGCTTCCGGATACCCAGTCGGATATTTATGCCATGTTTTCTGCCGCCATGCTGGAGCCGCTGTCGGAAAATCAGCAGAGGTTCCTTGCCGTTATGGGGCTGGCGGATGAATTTTCTGCCGAAATGGCAGCGTATATCACAGAAAATCCCGATACCGGGCTGCTGCTGTCCTCCTTAACGGAGCAGAATGCCTTTGTTCGGCGGCTGCCCGATGGGGTCACCTACCGCTTTCATCACATGATGAAGGAGTGCGCCGTTCGCTGCTTCTCCACACTGCCCCGGGCAGATCAAATCATTTATCAAAACCGCTATGGGCAATGGTATGCAGAACACCGGCAGTATCTCCACGCGCTGTCCTTCTACCGCGCTGCGGAAAACTATGACGGTCTGCTCCAGGTGGTGCAGCTGGATGCAGGCATTCTTTTGACCGGCATGAAGCCCGAAACGGTGCTTCAATGTCTGGATGCATGCCCCAAGCCGATTTTGCAGGCGCATCCCTTTTCCATTCTGGTATTGATGCGGATTATGTTCAACTGGAAGCGGATTCCGAATATGCTGGCGCTGGAGCAGCTGCTTATGGCTTCCATTGCCGCGCATCCGGACCTTACTCCGGAGGAACGGGGCAATCTGCTGGGAGAACGGGATCTCATCATGAGCTTCCTCATGTACAACGATATCAGCAAAATGAGCCGGCTCCACCGCAGTGCCAGCGCGCAGATGACCCGTCCTGCCATCAGCATCCAGAGCTCCGGCGGCTGGACCTTTGGCTCCCCCTCGGTTCTGATGATGTTCCATCGGGAGCCCGGCGAACTTGCCAAAGAGCGTCAGGAAATGAACGACTGTATGCCCCACTACTATAAAATCACAAGCGGTCACGGTCAGGGCGCCGAAACCGTCATGGATGCAGAGTCCGAATTCATGCAGGGGCATTATACCGATGCGGGCATCGAGCTGGAACGCGCCTATGGACAGATTGTCGGCAACGGGCAGGAAAGCATTGCACTGTGCTGTGATTTTCTGTCGCTTCGGCTGTCTCTTGTTTCCGATTGGACGCCACGATTCTCCATCCCGGACCGCCGAAAGGAACTGCTTGGGCAGCATAACGTGATGTGGGTCAATATTTTCGACAGCATCACCGCCTATTACTATGCTCTGTTGGGACAGGAGGCGCAAATTCCGCCGCTGTTTCGGGCGCATCAGCTCTCCACGGTAAATTTTCTGGCGCCCGGAAAGCCCATGATGGACCTCATTGAAAATCAGGTTTACCTGGTTCAGGGGGATTACGCCAAAATCATCGCCCGGAGCGACGCTCTGCTGCAAACCTGCCATGGACTTCACTATTCTCTGGTGGCGCTGCACATTACGCTGCAAACTGCCGCTGCCTATGAAGCCCTCGGAAAGCACGCTGAAGCGCAGACTCTGCTGGATACGGCGCTGTCTGCCGCAATTCCGGATCAGTTGCTGCTTCCCTTTGTGGAAAACTTCCGATATCTTCCGTCCGTTTCCGCACCGGATTCCTTTTTGAACAGGATAACTGATCTTGCTTCCATGCAGGAACGCCGCCGATTGCAGCTGACCCGGCAGGATTCCCATCCAGATGGCTTTTCTGTCCTGACCCAGCGGGAGCTGGAGCTGACAGCACTCATGGCTCAGCGTCTGACCAACCGCGAAATCGCCCAGCGGCTGTTTCTATCGGAGGGCACCGTCAAGCAGTACATCAATCAGATCTATTCCAAGCTTCAAATCACCGGCGACACCCGCACCAAGCGCAAGGAGCTGCTTGCGCGCATGCAGGAGAAAACCTAACCTTTGGTTAATAGCATTCTGACAAAATCCACCGTACAATTGGACTGTACGGTGGATTTCATCGTCCCATCGAAAAGGAGGGCAAAGGTGGACAGAAAATACATTTCAGCTGTAGTGCCCCTGGCGCAATACATTTTGCAGGTTGACTATTTCTCCGGAAGCCGGCTGCTTCTGGACATGAAGCCCCATCTTCAGCAGATTCGGTTCCGTCCCCTTGCTGACCCCCAGGTCTGGAACAGCGCAGTGACCAACGGAATCTTCGTCCGATTTGGCAATGTGGAGCTGAGCCACGACGAAATGCTTTCCATGGTGGAATGGAACGGAGGACTGGACCGGTTCTAGCACCATTTCAGCAACCAGGAGGAGAATGATATGAAAGAGAAAATAAAACAATTGCTGCCGATGTTCGGCGCTCTGCTCTGTCTGCTGCTCTCTGCCTGCGACAGCAACGGCACAGATATCACCGTCACGCTAGTCAATCGCAGCGGGCAGCCCGTTTCCGCACTTTACATCACCCCTGCTACCAATGACGAATGGGGCGACAATCTGCTCTCAGCCCCTCTGGAGGACGGCGTCATGCAGCAGATTGATCTTGGCACCTACAATCAGGAGGATCTGGACGCGGGCTTTAACATTCTGGTCTACAACATGGACGATGAGCCGTTCTATGACACCACCCTGGACGAACAGGATCTCACCATTTCCGACAAGGATTATATTGTTTTCCTTCCTCCCAATGGAGAAAGCGAGCTGGATATTACCGCAGCCTATGACAGCAGCAAATACGACGGTCTTGCAGCGGATCATTCTGTTTCGGGCAATGTTCTGGATTATAGCGGCAGCTGGAAATATGACAGTATGCCCACCTATCTGTTCATCGACGACACGGGCAGCTGGTATACCATGAATCTCTATGGTGAGCAGGAAAACAGCGGCACCGTTACCCTGGACAGCGACATTGCTGATCTCTATTTCAGCGATGGCAGCTATTTTAACTCTGTTGTGTTGACTGACGGCGTTACCATGGAGGATGCCGACGGGAATGTGCTGATCTATGCCGCCGATACGCCGCTGCTCCCTTCACCCCAGGATGCGCTGAACCAGTCCGTCAGCTTCCCGGGCGGATTTACCAATGTTTCCGTTTCCTACGCCGCATCCTTAATGGCACAGGCGGACGAAAATCGCGGGGATGCCCTGCGCTTCATCCCGGTCTTAGGCGATGGCACCGATGACTGCTATTCCAGCATTCTGCTTGCCTTCCATCCCATCTCCGACTATGACGATTCCATGACCCAGGGGCTTGGCACCGCCCAGCCCCAGTTGGAGGCCATGCTAAAGGAGGTGCTGAGCAGCCTGTATGGCGATCAGCTGCTGGAAACCACCTCGGTTCAATGTTCGGATTGGGGCAGCTATTACAGCGTTACCGGTAACTTCACCGTAAACGGCAGCGTGGTTTCTCCGGAGCTGGCGGATTCCCTTTCGGGCGTAGTGGAGCTCCGGTACTACGGTCCCACCAGCTACGTTCTGGTTTCCGCAGCCCTGGCACCTGCCCATCGAATTGATACATACGCCGCACTGAGTCAAAGCATGCTGACCACCTGCACCTACACCACCGACTGGACCACTGCCCCCAAGCCCGTTCCCAAAGAGCCTGCTGCCCCCAGTGATGGCTCGGATCCCGGCGACACTAACACGCCCTACTATTGGTATGACGAGGACGGCGACATCTGGTACTGGGATGGCGAGAAGAACGAGTTCATCGGCTT
>CAJKNS010000044.1 GCA_905201305.1 uncultured Eubacteriales bacterium | reverse complement strand
ATCGCAATAATTCAAATAATGTTGCCATTCTGTTGCCACAGCGGGCACTCATGGCAAAAAAGCCTTGGTATTACTGGACTTTTTCGAGAGTGAAATCATTCCCACTCAATGGTTGCCGGCGGCTTCGTCGTAATATCATAAACGATCCGGTTAATCCCCTTGACCTCATTGACGATCCGAACGCTGATTTTATCCAGCACCTCATAGGGAATCCGTGCCCAGTCGGCAGTCATAAAGTCGGAGGTAGTGACGCCGCGGAGCGCCAGCGTATAATCATAGGTTCTGCCGTCTCCCATCACGCCTACGGAGCGCATATTGGTGAGCACGGCAAAATACTGGCTGATCTGAGTGTCCAGACCAGCATTGGCGATTTCCTCCCGGAAAATCGCATCTGCATCCCGGAGGGTATCCGCCTTCTCCTTGGTGATCTCGCCGATGATTCGGATGGCAAGACCAGGACCGGGGAAAGGCTGACGCTGCACCAGATACTTGGGAAGACCCAGCTCCCGTCCCAGCGCACGGACCTCATCCTTAAACAGCATCCGCAGTGGTTCAATGATCTCCTTGAAGTCCACATAATCCGGCAAACCGCCCACATTATGGTGGCTCTTAATCACAGCCGCATCGCCGGTACCGGATTCGATGACGTCGGGATAGATGGTGCCCTGAACCAGATAGTCCACGGAGCCGATCTTTTTGCCCTCTTCCTCAAAGACCCGGATAAACTCCTCGCCAATGATCTTGCGCTTATGCTCCGGCTCGGTAACCCCAGCCAGCTTAGAAAGGAACCGCTGCTCGGCATCCACGCGGACAAAGTTGATGTCCCACTTTGCAAACGCGGCTTCCACCTCGTCGCCCTCATTTTTCCGCATCAGACCGTGGTCAACAAACACGCAGGTCAGCTGATTGCCCACCGCCTCAGCCAGCAGCGCCGCCGCAACGGAGGAATCCACGCCGCCGGACAGCGCCAGCAGCACCTTGCCGTCTCCAACCTTCTCCCGGATGGAGGCAATGGCGGTCTTGCAATAATCCCCCATGGTCCAGTCGCCAGCCGCATGGCAAACTTCATACAGGAAGTTCCGGATCATCTTCACACCGTTCTCGGTATGGTTGACCTCAGGATGATACTGTACGCCATAGAAGCCCCGGCTCTCGTCACAGATTGCAACATTGGGGCAGGCATCGGTATGCGCCACCAGGGAAAAGCCATCGGGCACCTTTGCCATATAATCTCCATGGCTCATCCAGGAAATCCCCTCCTGGGGCAGCCCCTGAAACAGCTTGCAGGTGGTATCATAATAGGTTTTGGTCTTGCCATATTCCCGGGCAGTATCCTCCTGGGCGGCAGTCACCTGTCCGCCCAAGGTGTGTGCCATCAGCTGGCAGCCATAGCAGATACCCAAAATCGGCACGCCCAGCTTAAAAATCTCCGGATCGTAATGGGGTGCATTCTCCTCATAGACGCTGCCGGGACCGCCGGTGAAGATAATGCCGATGGGGTTCATTGCCTTCAGCGTTTCAATGGGGGTTGTATAGGGCTTAACCTCGCAGTAGACATTGCATTCCCGGACACGGCGCGCAATCAGCTGATTATACTGACCGCCAAAGTCCAGGACAATGACCATCTGATGATTCATGTTGTTCTTTCTCCTTTCGCCTGTTGAAAACACCCGATGCGGCACCAAAATGATGCCGCATACCAGGTTCCATTATACTCGTTTCGTTCCGATTCTTGTCACGTCCACAGCCCTCAGCTCATTGGCGCGGCCCATCACTCTTGCCTGAATCACAGCCCGTGCGGTGTCCACTGCGGTAATCACAGGAATCGAACGCTCAGTTGCGGAACGGCGGATGGTAAATCCATCGGTATTGTGCTTCCGGTCATTTGCAGGCGTGTTGATGACCATGTCAAACATGCCGATTTCCAGCATATCCAGAATGGAGGGGCTGCCCTCGGAAATCCGGTTGACCTTCTGGCAGGTAACGTCATGGTCTCTCAGATACGCATAAGTGCCAGAGGTGGCATACAGGTGCATGCCCAAATCCTCCATGCTGCGGGCAATGGGCAAAATTTCCGGCTTGTCCGCATCCTTTACCGTCAGCAGAATATTGCTGTCCTTCTTGGGAATCTGCATGCCAACGCCCTTAAACGCCTTCAGCAGCGCCTGGTTAAAGTCCTGATCGATGCCCAGTACCTCGCCGGTGGACTTCATCTCCGGTCCGAGAGCAGTATCTACATCCGTCAGCTTGGAGAAGGAGAATACCGGCATCTTCACGGCATAATAGGGCGCTTCGGGATACAGTCCGGTGCCATAGCCCAGATCCTTGAGCTTTTCACCCAGCATCACCCGGGTTGCCAGCTCAATAATCGGCACACCGGTCACCTTGGTGATATAGGGAATGGTCCGCGAGGAACGGGGATTCACCTCGATCACATAAACCTTATCGTCATAGATAACAAACTGAATATTGACCAGACCGACCACATGCAGTGCCGTTGCCAGCCGCCGGGAATAGTCCGCAATGATCTCCTGATGGCGCTTTTCGATCTTAATGGGCGGATAGACGGAGATGGAGTCGCCGGAGTGAATGCCAGCGCGCTCAATATGCTCCATAATGCCGGGAATCAGGATGTCCTCGCCGTCGCAAACCGCGTCCACCTCCAGTTCCCGACCCATCAGGTACTTGTCCACCAGAATGGGATGCTCCTGGGAGTACATGTTGATGATCGCCATGAAGTCCTCGATGTCCTTATCGTTATAGGCAATCTGCATGCCCTGTCCGCCCAGCACATAGGAAGGACGCACCAGAACCGGATAACCGATGCGGTTGGCAATCTCCTTGCCCTCCTCGGCAGTGAAGCAAGTGCCCGCCTCCGCCTTCTCGATGTGAGTAATTTTCAGGATTTCGTCAAACTTCTCCCGATCCTCCGCGGCATCTACGCCCTCGGCATCGGTGCCCAGAATGCGAACGCCCATATTGGTAAGATCCTGAGTCAGCTTAATGGCAGTCTGTCCGCCAAACTGCACCACGGCACCCCAGGGCTTCTCCAGCTCAACGATATTCTGCACGTCCTCGGGAGTCAGGGGCTCAAAATACAGCTTATCCGCCACGTCGAAGTCCGTGGAAACGGTTTCGGGGTTATTGTTGACGATGATGGTATAGCAGCCCAGCTTCTTCAGGCTCCAAACCGAGTGGACGGAGCAGAAGTCAAACTCAATGCCCTGACCAATCCGAATGGGACCGGAGCCGAGCACCAGCACCTTTTTGGGAACATCGGTGCCCTCCGCCTCATTTTCATCGTCGTAGGTGGAATAGTAATAAGGTGTTGCCGCATCAAACTCCGCCGCGCAGGTATCCACCATTTTAAAGGACGCATGGATGTTCAGCTCATCCCGCAGCGCCTTGATTTCAAAATGGGTCTTGCCGCACAGCTCGCCAATGTACGCATCGGTAAAGCCAAATTCCTTGGCGCTCCGAAGCAGGGCATAGTCCAGGGGCTCGGAAGCAATCCGGCGCTCCATGTTTACAATATCCTGGAACCGATCCAGGAACCAGATGTCCACCTTGGTAATGGCGTTGATCTCCTCAGGGGTTACGCCGCGGCGCAGGGCTTCCACCATCACAAACAGCCGCTGATCGTCCACCAGCTCCAGGCGGCTGCGAATCTCCTCATCGGAAAGCCCCTTCAGGCTCTCCAGCTGGAGGGAATTCACATGCTGCTCCAAAGAACGAACTGCCTTCATCAGTGCGCCCTCAAAGCTGTTGTCGATTGCCATAACCTCGCCGGTTGCCTTCATCTGGGTACCCAGCTTCCGGCTGGCGGTGACGAACTTATCAAAGGGCCACTTGGGGATTTTTACAACACAGTAATCCAGCGCAGGCTCAAAGCAGGCGCAGGTCTTGCCGGTCACGCTGTTCTTAATCTCGTCCAGGGTATAGCCCAGGGCGATTTTTGCCGCCACCTTGGCAATGGGATAGCCGGTTGCCTTGGATGCCAGCGCAGAGGAACGGGACACACGGGGGTTGACCTCAATCACCGCATATTCAAAGCTGTCGGGCTTCAACGCAAACTGGACGTTGCAGCCGCCCTCAATTTTCAGCGCAGAGATGATATCCAGCGCCGCGGTACGGAGCATCTGATACTCCTTATCCGCCAAGGTCTGAGAGGGCGCAACCACAACAGAGTCGCCGGTATGGACGCCAACGGGGTCAATGTTCTCCATGTTACAAACGGTAATCACGTTGCCGGCGCCATCGCGGATGACCTCATACTCGATTTCCTTCCAGCCGGAAATGCAGCGCTCAATGAGCACCTGCCCCACGCGGCTGAGACGAATGCCATTGGATGCGATCTCATGAAGGTCCTTCATGGTGTAGGCAATACCGCCGCCGGTGCCGCCCAGGGTATAGGCAGGACGGACAATCACAGGCAGCCCGATCTCCTTGGCAAATGCCATGGCGTCCTCAACGCTTTCTACAACCTTGGAGGTAACGCAGGGCTGACCAATGGCTTCCATGGTGTCCTTAAAGCCCTGACGGTCCTCTGCCTTGCGGATGGACTCGGCGCTGGTGCCCAGCAGGCGAACGCCGTACTTCTCCAGAGTGCCGTCCTCCGCCAATGCCATGGCAAGGTTCAGACCGGTCTGACCGCCCAGAGTGGGCAGAATGGAGTCCGGGCGCTCCATCTCAATAATCTGGGTGACAGAAGCCGTGTTCAGGGGCTCAATATAAACGTGATCGGCAATGTCCTTGTCGGTCATAATGGTGGCGGGATTGGAGTTCACCAGAACGACCTCAATGCCCTCTTCCCGCAAGCTGCGGCACGCCTGAGTGCCTGCATAGTCAAATTCCGCTGCCTGACCGATGATAATGGGACCGGAGCCAATGACCATTACCTTCTTAATGCTTTCATTCTTCGGCATGTTTCTTCGCCTCCATTTTCTCAATAAAACGATCGAACAGATATCCGGTATCTCTGGGTCCGGGGGATGCCTCCGGGTGGAACTGCACCGTAAAGATTCTGCCGTTTTTATACTTCAGCCCCTCAACGGTGCCGTCGTTGACATTGATATGGCTGACCGTGGCAATCTCAGGATCGACGCTCTCCGCCTTGACCACATAGCCGTGGTTCTGAGAGGTGATGTAAACTCTGCCCTCATCGATATCCCGTACCGGATGGTTGGCGCCGCGATGACCGTATTTCAGCTTCTCGGTGGTGGCGCCGGTGGCAAGTGCCATGAGCTGATGCCCAAGACACACCGCAAACACCACCATATCGGAATCATAAATCTTTTTCAGCTCCGCAATGATCTGCACATTATCCGCCGGATCGCCGGGACCGTTGGACAGCATCACGCCGTCAAATCCGCCCTCAAGAATCACCTCTGCCGGCGTATGTGCCGGGAATACCGTGACCTCACAGCCGCGCTTTTGCAGGCTGCGGATCATATTCTCCTTGACGCCCAAATCCAGAAGCGCAACTCTGGGACCGCTGCCGGGATAAACCTGCATCTGAGAACGGGAGGTTTTTTCCACCGTGCCCTGGACCCGATATGCCCGAATCAGCTTCAGCTTTGCCTCCACATCCGGATTCTCCTCCACGGTAATCATGCCGTTCATGGTGCCCTGATCCCGCAGAAGCCGGGTGATGGCGCGGGTATCTACGCCGCAGATGCCGGTGATCCGGTTGCGCTTTAAATAATCGTCCAGCGTACCCTCATTACGGAAATTGCTTCCACGGGGGCTAAGACGCCGGACGATCATTGCTGCAGCCCAGGGATTTCTGGACTCCTCATCTTCTTTATTGACACCATAGTTGCCAATCAGGGGATAAGTCATCACTACGCCCTGTCCTGCATAGGAAGGGTCGGTCAGGATTTCCTGATAGCCAACCATAGACGTGTTGAATACCATCTCACAGATACAATCTGCGGTGGCGCCCATGCTGGTACCATGGAAGACCATTCCGTTTTCCAAAATCAAAGTTGCTTTCATTTGGACACGCTGCCTTTCTCTTACATTTTGCTGCTGATCTTACGAATTCTTCTTTGTATCATACCTGATTCGCCCCGAAAAGGCAAGGGTGCATTTTGCACGAATCGGCATAAGTCCCGCATATTTTTGTTGTACATATTCATTTTCTGTATAAAATGAGGAGCCAAGCCTGAACAGCCAGGCTCCTCGCCGTATAAATATTCATTTTGCCGTCTTCTCATCCACCTGCCGGCGCAGAATGGAATAGGGCGGCACCTGCTTGGGCAGCTTCATACGGATTTCCATCTCGGGATGTGGGCAGTAGGTTACCACCTCGTCCTCCGCATTGCGCATCTCCCCCACCTGGAACTCTATGGGCTTTTCGCCAGGCACCAGAAGCTCCAGCGTATCGCCGGTCCAGATTCTGCCCCGCTGGGTCAGCACGGCATTTCCTTCGCAGTCACAGGAGACAACATAGGCTGCCACATCCCAATCCCGGATATATCGGGCGTCCTCATAGAACTGCCCCTTTTCCGGCTGACCGTAGTAAAAGCCCTGATAATAGTGCCGGTGGGAGATTTTATCCACCTCTGCCCGCCAGATGGGGTCCAGCGGCTGTCCTGCCACAGCCGCATCAATTCCATGCCGATAGGCATTGGTGACGCAGGCGGCATAGTAGGCGGATTTGGCGCGTCCCTCAATCTTGAAGGAGTCGATTCCCGCTTCTATCAGCTCAGGAATATGGTCGATCATGTTCAGATCCCGGGAATTCATGATATAGGTGCCATCGTCGTCCTCCTCAATGGGGAAATACTCTCCGGGACGGCGTTCCTCCATCAGCGCATATTTCCAGCGGCATGGCTGGGCACAGGCGCCGTGGTTGGCATCTCTGCCCGCCAGATAGTTGCTCAGCAGGCATCTGCCGGAAAAGCTCACGCACATTGCCCCGTGGACAAACGCTTCTATCTCCAGCTCCTTGGGAATATTGTCCCGAATTTCACGGATTTCCGGGAACGTCAGTTCCCGCGCCAGCACCACCCGGGTTGCCCCCAGGTCATACCATGCCCGTGCGGTATCCGCCGACACCACGCCCATCTGGGTGCTAATGTGCCGCTCCACCTTGGGGGCATAACGCTCCGCTGCTTTGAATACACCCAAATCTCCCAGAATAAACGCATCCACGCCGATGTTCTGGCACAGCTCAAGAAACGGGGGCATCTGCCGAATCTCTCCGGTTCGCGCCAGCACATTGGCAGTCACATAAACCTTAACGCCGTTTTCGTGGCAGAACTTTACCGCTTCCGTCAGCTCCTGATCGCTGAAATTGCCGCATTTGGCGCGCATCCCATAGGCTTTGCCCGCCAGATACACCGCATCTGCCCCATAGCGCACTGCCATTTGCAGCCGCTCGGGATCACCCGCAGGGGAAAGCAGCTCCGGTTTATTGGGCATTGACCGTCTCCTCCTCGCCGTCTTCGTTTACAATTGTCTCCTGATAATAGGGCTCCTCATCATCTGTGTTGTCGTCATTGTTCGCAGTCTCGCCGTCCGTCTGGTTCTGGTCATCGGCTGTTTCGTCATCCGTGGTATCACTGGTAACGCCGTTCAGGAAGTCCTGCTGGTCCATATACGTCTCGAAGAAATTATGGGTGCCGGAGTCGTTGAGGGCGTAGAAATAATAATCGGTGTTATCCGGATGAATTGCCGCCATGATACTGGCAAGACCGGGGTTGGCAATGGGTCCGGGGGGCAGTCCCTTATTCTTATAGGTGTTATAGGGGTTGTCCACCGCCAGATCGTTGGCAGTCAGCTCTGTCTTATGCTCACCCAGGGCATATTCCACCGTTGCGTCAATCTGTAATAGCTCATGGACCCGGGTATTCAGGCGGTTATAGATAACCGAGGAAATCAGGCTCCGCTCCTGGTCGCTGCCGGCTTCCTTCTCGATCAGCGATGCCACGGTAAGGATCTTCCGAACGTCCATCATGGCATTGTCGATCTCTTCGTCCGAGAAGCTGCCCTCTGTCTCCATCCGGGCGCGGATGGACTCATTGAGCGTATCAATATCCGCCTGCATGGTTTCGGTAAACTTGCTGTCGAAGTTTGCCAGCATCTTGTTGATGACCCGTTCCGGATTATCATCCACATAGAAATCATAGGTATCCGGGAACAGATAGCCCTCCAGTCGGTTGGAATCCCCATAGGAAAGGTTCTGGAGGAAATCAAAGTCAAACTCATAATTTGCCGCAGTATCCTCCAGGTCCTCCAGAGAGCAGACGTCGTTATCCGCCAGCATGGAGAATATCTGATCGCAGGAATAGCCCTCGGGGAAGGTCAGGGTAACGGTCTTTCTGGCTTCGCTGGAGGATGCCAGACCGTTCACCAGCGCATGGTAATCAAAGAGCTGGTTCAGTTCAAAGGTACCGGCGCTGAACTTTTCCTCCGCATGACTGAACTTGCCGTAAAGGATAAACAGGAACTTATAGCGCACCAGTCCATGGTCCTTCAGGTTCTGCGCCACATCCTCCAGGGTATCGCCGTCCTGGATGGTAACGGTAATTACATTATCCGCCTTGGTCAGCGCCAGCACATCGTCTGCCGCAAACCACATTGCCACAGCCAACGCCAGAGACAGCCCCAGCACCACCAGCATATAGACGATCGTATGCTTGAGGCTTCTGGGCTTCTTTTCTGCCGTAGCACCATCCCCGTATTCATCCTCATAGTATTCGTCGTCGTAATACTCGTCATCATAGTATTCGTCATCGTAATACTCGTCGCCATATTCTGCGCCGTCGTATTCCGTTCCGTCCTCCTGGGGCTCAGCATCCTCATAGGGAAGCGATTCCTCCGCATAGTCGAGGCTGTCCTTTTTTTCCGGCTCCTGCTGCGGCGCCTTGTCTTTTTTCTTCATGCCTCGCCCTCCATTCTACAAATAATGATTCCATGATCCGTCGCAACGGCGTCCATGGTAATATCGTGCTGCTCCACCGGAACCACCGGCATCAGCTGTCCGCAGATTCCCATGGTTTTCCCGTGAAAATCCGCAAGGAAGCGGTCATAATAGCCCTTTCCTCTGCCCAGCCTTCTGCCGGTCCGATCAAATGCCAGTCCCGGCACCAAAATCAGGTCAATCTCTGATGCCGATACCACAGGGGCATCCGGCTTTGGCTCCGGGATTCCATAGGCTCCGGATATCAGCTGCCGTAAATCATCAATCCGCCGTGCGGTCATGATGCCGTCCTGCTCACAGCGCGGCAGCACCAGTGGTTTTCCCGCCGTCAGGATTTCCTCCAGCACCGATGAAAGATCCGTCTCCGGTGGAATTGCCGCATATGCCATAACGGTATTTGCCTGCCGGAACCATTCCGATTCCAGCACATACCGGCACAGTGCCCCATCGTCTGCCTGTTTGGGCATAGACCGGACCCGACGGCGAAATTCCTTTTTACTTTCTGTCATAAACCATATACTGCGCCACGGTATCCGGATCAAATTCACCGCCGGGCAGCATGCCAGCCAGGGTCAGTCCAAACTCAATGGCTGCACCGGGGGCTCTGCCGGTGATGAGCTTGCCATCCACCACGGCTTCCTTGTCAGGATGCACAATTGCCTTGCCCATACCCGCCTCGCAGCCGGGATAGCAAACCGCATGCCGTCCATCCAGCCAGCCCCGCTTTCCGAGAATCGTTGGTGCCGCACAAATGGCAGCTACATAACAGTCATTGCTCAGGGCATATTCCACTGCCGCCATGGCAGCAGCGCTGCCTTCGATGGATGCAACGCCGTCCAATCCGCCGGGTAACACAATCATATCCATCTCATCGAGCTTCATTTCCTCCACGGTAATGTCCGCTGCCACGGAGATTCCATGGGCACCGGGGATCAGCTTTCCGCCAATGCCCACCAGCTCCACCGGCAGTCTTGCCCGACGGAGCACATCGCAGGTTGCCACGGCTTCCACTTCTTCAAAGCCCTTGCCCAACAGCAAATAAATCATCACAGTACCTCCTTTACGGCACGGTAAACATCCTCATGAATTTCCTCAATGGAGCGCATTGCTCCGTCCTTTGTGCAGGCAATATTCTTCCAGCCAAATCGCTTGGCAGCCTCTTTTGCAGCCTCCCGGCAAGCCCGCAGATAGCCGTCATCCCGCTCATGAATGTCTGCGGTGGTGCCGGTTTGCGCTTCTCTCCGGTGCATATTTTGCTCGGTCTGATCCACCGGCACATCCAAATAAATCACCATATCCGGCTTCGGCAGACCCAAAAGCCGATATTCATAGTCAAACAGCCAATCAAAGAAGTCCGTCCGCTCCGTTCCCTGGAGCTTGCTGCCCTGGTGAACGGCGTTAGAGGTGGTGTAGCGGTCTGCAATTACCAAGCCGCCCTGCCGGTAATAGGCGCCCCAATCCTGCTGATAGGAGGCGTAGCGGTCCACCGCATAAAACGTAGATGCGGCAAATGCATTGACATCCGAGGGCTTGTCGCCAAAATCCCCCCGAAGGTATTCCCGGATCAGCGCGGAAGATTCCTCCTGATACCGCGGAAACTCAATCTTCCGGCAGTCAATATGTTCCCGCTGGAGCCGCTCCAGCAGCGCCGCAGTTTGGGTTGCCTTTCCGGAACCGTCGGTTCCCTCCAGCACAATCAGCTTTCCCATGGTATCATCCTTTCATCCGGCGCACAATCACCCGCCAGAGGAATTTGGGCAGCCGCATCATTCGTCCCAGACGGCTGGGCTCCTGAATCAGCCGATACAGCCACTCCAGATTGCCCCGGATCATCCATTTTGGCGCGCGCTTTACGTTCCCCGCGAAGCCGTCGAGACTGCCGCCCAGTCCCAGCATCAGCCCCACATTCAAATTCTTCCGGTGATTCCACATAAACTGCTCCTGCTTGGGAGAGCCCAGACAGACCAGCAGCACATCGGGCTTTTTCTCATTGATATTCGCAATAATCGGCGCTTCGTCCTGGAAATAGCCGTCGTGCATTCCACAGATGGTCAGCTCCGGATATTTCTCATGGAGCTTGTCCGCCGCCGTCTCTGCCACGCCGGGCTTGCTGCCGAAGAAATAAAAGCTTTTCTCCGTATGCTCCAGCCTTGCCATCAGGTTCTGGGCAAAATCAATGCCAGCCACCTTTTCCCTCAGCGGCGTGCCCAAAATCTTCGCGCCCAATACCACACCTGCGCCATCGGGCAAAATCAAATCTGCCTGACAGATCATCTCCCGCAAGGCGCTGTCGTTGAGGGTTTCATAGACAATCTCCGAGTTTGGGGTAACGCCATAGGCTGCACCGGGCTGCTCCAGCAGCCGCATTGCTGCGTCCAGCGCCTCATCCATGGTTACATTGTCAAAGGGAATTCCCATGATTTCCACACGCATAAATGATTCTCCTTGAGATACACACAGGTTTTCATGATATTTTAGCATATTTTCACTGTCTTGTCTATCTCTTTCCCAAACAGCGCAAAGAGACGCCGAAGACAGGAACAAATCCAGTCTCCGGCGTCAAAACAAACCGATTCAGCTATTCAGGAAGCGGCTCAGGAACTCCCGGGTTCTTGCCTGCTGGGGATGCTCAAACACTTCCCTGGGGTTGCCCTGCTCGCAGATCACACCCTCAGACATAAACACCACGTGGCTGCAAACGTCTCTGGCAAATGCCATCTCATGAGTGACCACCAGCATGGTCATTCCCTCGGCTGCCAGATCCCGCATGACCGCCAGCACTTCGCCGACCATCTCCGGGTCCAGCGCAGAGGTGGGCTCGTCAAACAGCAGCAGCTCCGGCTCCATGGCAAGGGCGCGAGCAATGGCAACACGCTGCTTCTGACCGCCAGACAGCTGCCGGGGACGGGCATTGATATAAGGCGCCATTCCCACCTTTTCCAGATACCGCATGGCGTTTTTCTTTGCCTCTTCCTTATTCTTTTTCAGGACCCGGGTCTGCCCCACCATGCAGTTTTCCAGCACAGTCATATTGGCAAACAGGTTAAAAGACTGGAACACCATGCCAACCTTGGTGCGGTAATCCGCCGCCTTCACGCCCTTGCCGTTGATTTTCTTATCATGGAACAGAATTTCACCGCTGGTGGGCGTCTCCAGCAGATTGATGCACCGGAGCAGCGTAGACTTACCGGAGCCGGATGCACCGATGATACAGGTCACATCGCCCTTGGACACGGTAAAGTCGATATCCTTAAGCACTGCATTGGCGCCAAAGGACTTGGACAGGTGCTCTACCTTTAAAATCACATCTGACATGCTTACCGCCCCCTCTTCATCTGAATTTCGTCATGCTCCGGGTTGCGCTCATCAAAGTTGCTGCCCTTGCCCGGATGGTTCAGCATGCCCGCAGTGGGAGCCAGCTGATCGCCGGTTGCCAGCGCATAGCTGTCGTTGCCGTCCAGTTTTTTCTCCCACATCCGAAGCAGCAGGGAGGCAATCAGGGTCATGCACAGGTAGCCCAGCATTTCCAGCGCCGCAGAGGGGAAATAGAGATAGGTTGCGCCCACCACGCCGCGATGTACCGCAAAGAAATCCGTAAAGGAGATGATAAACATCACGGAGGTATCCTTTACATTGATAATAAAGTTGTTGCCAATCTGGGGCATGATATTCCGCAGCGCCTGAGGAAGGATGACGTAGAGCATGGTCTGGAAATGGTTCATTCCGATTGCCTTTGCGCCCTCGGTCTGACCGGGATCAATAGAGAGAATACCGCCGCGAACGGTTTCCGCCATATAGGCGCCGGTATTGATGGACACCACCAGAATCGCTGCCATCCACACATTCGTGAACTGCACCTGCTGATTGGTGAAATAGGGCAGACCATAATACACAAACACCGCCTGCAAAACCATTGGCGTGCCCCGGAATACCTCCACATAAATCCGCACAACCACACGAATCAGCGCCAGGAAAAAGCGCTTGATCGGATGATCGGTTTTGGCATGGGGGATGGTCTGTAGAATGCCGCAGATGAACCCGATGATGCAGCCGATGAGCGTTGCCACCAGCGCCAGCACCAGGGTGTTCTTTACGCCGTTGAGATAGGAGCTTCCGTATTTGCTCCAGAGCTTTCCAATATCGGAACCCAGCTTAACCAACTGTTCCATGGCGTTTCACTTCCCTTCTCAGTTTAAAACGGCGGGTGGGCG
>CAJKNS010000043.1 GCA_905201305.1 uncultured Eubacteriales bacterium | reverse complement strand
CCGCCGCCGCCAGTCCAGAAGGACCGGAGCCGATGACGGCGATTTTCTTGCCGGTACGGACCTTGGGAATCCGGGGCTTGACCAGTCCGCGGTTAAAGGCGTTTTCAATGATGGCAAGCTCGTTATTGTGGCAGGTCACAGGATCGCCGTTTAAGTTGCAGGAGCATGCCTTTTCGCAGGGTGAGGGGCAAACTCTGCCGGTGAACTCCGGAAAGTTGTTGGTAATGCGCAGCCGGTAATACGCCTGCTCCCAATTTCCCTCATAAATAAGATCGTTCCATTCGGGAATCAGATTGTGCAGTGGGCAGCCGGACACTGCATTGCCAAACATCATGCCTGCCTGGCAGAAGGGTACGCCGCAGTCCATACACCGCGCCGCCTGCTTTTGCTGCTCCTCCCGGGACAGCAGGGGCTTAAACTCGTTCCAGTTGCCAATGCGCTCCTCCGGGGGGATCACATGGCAATCCTGACGCTGATATTCCATAAATCCAGTGGGTTTTCCCATTTGTAATCCCTCCTTAGGCGTTCTTGGTGGCGGCATAGAAGGCTTCGATCTGGGCTTCCTCGCTGTTAAAGCCCTTTTCCTCCATGCGCACGATCATGTTCTGCATGAGCTTGTAGTCGTTGGGAATGACCTTCTTAAACTTGGGCAGGTATTCGGAGAAATGCGCCAGTACCTTCTTGCCCTTTTCGCTGCCGGTGGCTTCCACATGCTCGGTAATCATGGCTTTGAGCTCCATGACGTCTGCCTTGCTGGTGACGGATTCCAGCGCAACGATCTCCTTATTGGCGCGGAGATACAGGTCAGAATTCTCATCCAGTACATAGGCAATACCGCCGGACATGCCTGCCGCAAAGTTCTTGCCGGTGCCGCCCAGCACTACCACTCTGCCGCCGGTCATATATTCGCAGCCGTGGTCGCCGACGCCCTCCACCACGGCATAAACGCCGGAGTTTCGAACCGCAAACCGTTCGCCTGCCACACCTGCAATGAATGCCTTGCCAGAGGTGGCGCCGTACAGCGCAACGTTGCCCACGATGATGTTTTCGTCCGCCTGGAATACGCTGTCCTTTGGAGGATAGAGAATCAGCTTGCCGCCGGACAGTCCCTTGCCGAAGTAGTCGTTGCTGTCACCCTCCAGCGTCAGGGTCAGACCCTTTGGTACAAAGGCGCCGAAGCTCTGTCCGCCGCCGCCAGTGCAGTGGACGATGAACGTGTCCTCCGGCAGGGTTTCACCGAAGCTCTTGGTGATTTCGCTGCCCAGAATGGTGCCCAGAGAGCGGTCTGTGCTGGTGACCTTCAGGGAAACCTGCTTCTTTGCGCCGGTTTTCAGGTTCTTCTTGAATTCCTTCAGCAGCACCTGCATATCCAGTGTATTTTCCAGCTTGAAATCAAAGTGGTCGGCGGGATTATAGGTGTTCCCCTCCCGCTGGGCGACATAGGGGTTGTCGAGAATCTGATGGAGATCCAGTAGCCCTGCCCGGGTGCCCTTGAGGTCATCCCGAACCTTGAGGAAATCGCTGCGTCCCACCAGCTCCGCTACCGTGCGGATGCCCAGCTTTGCCATGATCTCACGAAGCTCCTGGGCAACGAAATGCATAAAGTTCACGATATACTCGGGCTTGCCGATGAACCGCTTCCGCAGCTCGGGATTCTGGGTGGCGATGCCCATGGGACAGGTATCCTTGTTGCAGACCCGCATCATAATGCAGCCCATGCAGACAAGCGCCGTGGTGCCGAAGCCAAATTCATCCGCACCCAGCATGCAGGCAATGGCAACGTCACGACCGGTCATGATCTTGCCGTCCGCTTCCACGATCACGCGGCTGCGGAGCCCGTTCATAATCAGCGTCTGATGGGTTTCGGCAACGCCCAGCTCCCAGGGCAGACCTGCGTTCTGCACGGAGGTCTTGGGGGCTGCGCCGGTGCCGCCGTCAAAGCCGGAAATCAGGATCAGCTGTGCGCCTGCCTTGGCAACGCCTGCGGCTACGGTGCCGACACCCGCTTCGGATACCAGCTTCACGGAGATTCTGGCGTCACGGTTGGCGTTTTTGAGGTCATAGATCAGCTGTGCAAGATCCTCAATGGAATAGATGTCGTGATGCGGCGGCGGGGAAATCAGAGAGACGCCGGGGGTGGAATACCGGGTTTTTGCCACCCAGGGATAGACCTTTTTGCCGGGCAGATTGCCGCCCTCGCCGGGCTTTGCGCCCTGCGCCATTTTAATTTGAATTTCCTGAGCGGAAACCAGATATTTGGAGTCCACTCCAAAGCGGGCGGATGCCACCTGCTTTACTGCGGAATTGCGATTGAGTCCGTCGGGACCGATGGTATAGCGGGACTCCAGCTCGCCGCCTTCACCGGTGTTGGACTTGGCGCCCATGGAGTTCATGGCAATTGCCATGCATTCGTGAGCTTCCTGAGACAGAGAGCCAAAGCTCATGGCGCCGGTCTGGAAGCGCTTTACGATGCTCTCAACGCTTTCTACCTCGTCGATGGGAATTTCGGCACCCTCGGGGAACCGGATTTCCATGGCGCCGCGAAGGTTTACAATATTGCCGGGATCGTTGACCAGCTTGGCGTATTCCTTATACTTTTCATAATCGCCGGTCATGGAGGAGCGCTGAAGCAGATGAATGACCATGGGGCTGTACAGGTGCCGCTCCTTCCCTGCCCGGTATTTATGGATACCTGCGGACTCTACGGATTCGTCGGTATAGAGCTCCAGGGGATCGAACGCCTTGTCGTGGAGGGCATGGACGTCCGCCTGAATCTCCTCCAGACCAACGCCGCCCACCCGGCTGACGGTGCCGGTAAAGTAGTGGTCAATGACCTCCTGATTGATGCCGATTGCCTCAAATATCTGGCTGCCCTGATAGGACTGAATGGTGGAAACGCCCATTTTCGAAGCAATTTTCACAATGCCGGAGAGAATTGCTTTGGTATAGTCCTTTTCGGCGGCGTAATAATCCTTGTCCAGCAGTCCGTCCTGAATCATACCCTGAATGCTCTCCAGCGCCAGATAGGGGTTGATGGCAGAGGCGCCATAGCCCAGAAGGGTTGCAAAATGATGGACCTCACGGGGCTCGGCAGTTTCGAGAATCAGACCCAATGCCGTGCGCTTTTTCGTCCGGACGCAGTGCTTTGCCACCGCGGAAACTGCCAGCAGCGACGGAATTGCCACATGGTTTTCATCCACACCGCGATCCGACAGAATAATGATGTTGTAGCCCTCACGGTATGCCCGGTCCACGGAGTTGCAAATCTGATCCAGCGCCTTTTCGAAGCTGGTGTTCTTATAGCAAAGGATAGAGACGGTGTGGACTTTGAAGCCGGGCTTCTTCATATTGCGGATTTTCAGCATATCCAGGCTGGTGAGAATGGGATTGTTGATCCGAAGGACGTGGCAGTTGTCCTCTTTCTCCTCCAAAAGGTTGCCGTCGGTGCCCACATAGACGTTGGTGGCGGTGACAATTTCCTCCCGGATGGAGTCAATGGGCGGGTTGGTGACCTGGGCAAAATGCTGCTTGAAATAGTTGAACAGGGGCTGATGCTTATCGGAAAGACATGCCAGCGGTGCATCAATGCCCATGGCGGTGGGCTGCTCGGAGCCCGTGAGCGCCATAGGAGCGATAGACAGCTTCAGGTCCTCATAGGTATAGCCGAACGCTTTCATCATTCTGGCGCGTTCCAGCGGCGTATACTTGGGCACGGAGTGGTTGGGAATGGGAAGATCAGCGAGATACACCAGCTGATTGTCCAGCCACTGACCGTAGGTGGCAGCGCTGGCATAGCGGTCCTTCAGCTCGTCATCCTCTACCACGCAGCCCTTTACGGTATCCACCAGCAGCATTTTGCCGGGGGTCAGCCGCGCTTTTTTGATGATTTTGTCGTTGGGAATATCCAATACGCCAACCTCAGAGGCGAGAATCAGCCGCCCGTCGTTGGTGATATAGTAGCGGGAGGGACGCAGACCGTTTCGATCCAATACCGCACCCATCTGATCGCCGTCAGAGAACAGAATGGAGGCAGGACCGTCCCAGGGCTCCATCATGGTGGCGTAATACTGATAAAAATCCTTCCGCTTCTGGCTCATGGCACGGTTGTTGACCCAGGGCTCTGGAATGGTAATCATCACGGCTTTGGGAAGGTCCATGCCGCTCATAACCAGAAACTCCAGTGTGTTGTCCAGCATGGCGGAGTCGGAACCTGAGGCGTTAATCACCGGGAACACCTTGCCCAGATCATCCTCGGAGAAGACCGAGGTTTCCATGGTTTCCTCCCGTGCCAGCATCCGGTCGGCGTTGCCCTGAATGGTGTTGATTTCGCCGTTGTGGACAATGAAGCGGTTGGGATGGGCGCGCTGCCAGGAGGGATTTGTGTTGGTAGAGAACCGGGAGTGCACCATGGCGATGGCGGATTTCACCCGGGTATCCTGGAGGTCCAGATAGAACTGCCGCAGCTGCTTGACCAGGAACATGCCCTTATAGACAATGGTGCGGCTGGACATGGAACATACATAGGTGTCCTCGTGGCTCTGCTCAAACTCACGGCGGATCACATAGAGCTTCCGGTCAAAGTCCAGCCCCTTCTCGCAGTCGGCGGGACGACCAAAGAACGCCTGCATAATGCAGGGCATGCAGTCCAGCGCCTTTTTGCCCAGCACATCGGGATTGGTGGGAACCTGACGCCAGGCAAGCAGGGTAACGCCCTTTTTGACGCAGATGGTCTCCAGCATTTTCTTTGCCTGATTTCTGGGCAGCTCGTCCTGGGGCAGAAAGAACATGCCAACGCCGTAGTCCCGTTCGCCGCCCAGCTCGATCCCCTGCTCTGCCATGATTTCATGGAAAAAGGCATGGGGCACCTGGAGCATAATGCCAACGCCGTCGCCTGTTTCACCGGCAGCGTCCTTGCCGGCACGGTGCTCCAGACGCTCTACAATGGCAAGGGCATTGTCTACCGTGGCATAATCCTTGATGCCGTCGATGTTGACAATGGCGCCGATGCCGCAGTTATCATGCTCGAAGGAGGGGTCATAAAGGGGTGGAGTTGGTTTCCGTTGCTCTAACATAGATAACACCTCTTTGTGGTAAGTGAAAAAACGAAGTGAGCCGAACTGAAATTTGAACGGCGGACGACGTGTTCTCTTGCAATTTAATGTGTTGTATTGCACATTATATATTGCCTTCTTGCATCTGTCAACAGAAAAAAGTGATAAAATAGGGTTAAATACAGGATAAATGATGGTTCATAATTCATAAATTGCATTTTTCAAAAAAGTGAATGAAAGAAAATGAATGTGAAGATTCAAAAAGCGTGCTTTTTTACATGTGGCTTTCATAAATCATATCAAAAGCATGCGAAAATGCATCGGCTTTTGCATTTTGGAGAAATTGCACGGCGAAATGCAAAAATCCATGGGAAAATCTCCAAAAAAATCCCGGACAGCCGAAAAAGCCGCCCGGGAAAATGCAGAATGCATATGGATTATTTCAGCAGTGCGAGAATCTGTTCCACCGCCGCTTTGGTATCCTCTGCGCCGCCGAAGGCGGTGACGCGGATATACCCTTCGCCGCTGGGACCAAAGCCTGCGCCGGGGGTGGTGACAACACCGGCCTCGGTCAGCAGCCGGTCAAAAAAGCTCCAGGAATCCGTGGGAGTTTTAAACCAGACATAGGGGGAATTGACCCCGCCGTAGACCTCCAGTCCCGCTGCGGTCAGTCCCTCCCGAATCACTCGGGCGTTTTCCTGATAGAAGGCGATGGTAGCCTTCACCTGCTGCTGCCCCTGAGGAGAATACACCGCTTCGGCGCCGCGCTGCACCACATAGGGCACGCCGTTGAACTTGGTGGTGTGACGGCGGTTCCACATGGCGTTGAGGCTCTGCCCCTGACGGATCAGTTCCTTGGGCACCACCGTATAGGCGCAGCGGTTGCCGGTAAATCCTGCGGTTTTGGAGAAGCTGTGGAACTCAATGGCGCATGTTCTTGCGCCGGGAATCTCATAAATACTATGGGGGATGCCATCTTCGGTGATGAATGCCTCATAGGCGGCGTCAAACAGAATCACCGCGTCATTTTCATTGGCATAATCCACCCAGACCTTCAGCTGCTCCCGATTCAGCGCAGTGCCCGTGGGATTGTTGGGCGAGCAGAGATAGATCAGGTCCACGTGGGTCCTGGGCAGCTCGGGCACAAAGCCGTTTTCCGCAGTGGTGGGCATATAATAGATGTTCGACCACATTTCCCGGTCCTGCAGGTACTCCCCTGCCCTGCCTGCCATGGCGTTGGTGTCTACATAAACAGGATACACCGGGTCGCAGACCGCAACGATATTGTCTCGGGAGAAAATATCGCCGATGTTGCCGCAGTCGCTTTTTGCGCCGTCGGAGACAAAAATCTCGTCCATGGATAAATCCACGCCGCGGGCAAGAAAATCGTGTTTCAGAATGGCGGTTCGAAGGAAATCATAGCCCTGCTCTGGACCGTAGCCCCGGAACGTCTCCTTCTTTCCCATCTCGTCCACTGCCTTGTGCATGGCTTCTATGACCGCGGGGCAAAGGGGCTGGGTTACATCGCCGATGCCCAGCTTAATGAGCTTCTTTTCAGGATGCGCTGCCGTATAGGCGCTGACACGACGGGCGATTTCCGCAAACAGATAGCTGCCAGGGAGCTTTTGATAATTTTCGTTGATATTTGCCATAAAGGAGCTCCTTTCTCAAAGGGGATAATCGCCGTCGAACACAAAATCTGCCGGACCGGTCATAAAAACATGGTCGGTTTCCGCATCCCATTGAATCTCCAAATTGCCGCCCAGCAGCTTCAGCGTTGCGGTTCGCTCGGTACGACCCGTGAGCACCGACGCCACCAGACTGGCACAAGCGCCGGTTCCGCAGGCAAGCGTCTCCCCTGCACCGCGTTCCCACACTCGCATTTTAATGGTATGCCGGTCCAGCACCTCTAAAAACTCCGTATTGGTGCGCTCCGGAAAAGCGGGATGACACTCAAAAGAAGGTCCAATGGCAGGAAGATTCAGCGCGTCCGTATGCTCCACATAGACAATAGCATGGGGATTGCCCATGGAAACGGCAGTCACCAGCCAGCGATTGCCGTCTACCATCAGCGGCTGCTCAATAAACCGGTCACCGCTGCCGTCTACCGGAATGTCCTTGGGGGTAAGAATCGGCGCGCCCATATCCACGGTGACGGTTTCCACGGTGCCGTTTTCCCGCAGGTGGAGCTTTAATGTTTTGATCCCTGCCAGAGTTTCTACGGTAACGGTGGTTTTATCGGTGAGCCCCTTGTCGTGGACATATTTTCCCACACAGCGGACGCCGTTGCCGCACATCTGTGCCCGGGAGCCGTCGGAATTGTACATCACCATCTGAAAATCGGCAGTCTCTGAGGGGCAGATGAGGATCAGCCCGTCGGACCCTACGCCAAAATGCCGGTCCGAAATTCTTTTTGCCAGGGCGGCAGGATTGGGAATCTGCTCCTGAAAGCAGTTCACATAGACGTAATCATTGCCGATGCCGTGCATCTTTGTAAATTTCATAATACCTCCTGACTGCTTTGCTGATTTTTCCTCGCAAAGCAAAGGATTGATGCCTGGATTATATCATCCGACGGGGAATTATGCAATGGGGTACCTTGCAATTCCCGGAAAAAGCTGATAAAATAACCGGGAAATCAATTCAATATGGTTTGGAGTTTTTACAAATGGACTACATCATTCGTACAGTTACCCCGGCGGATCTGGATGCGGTGTGCCGGGTGGAAAATCGCTGCTTTCCTGCGGCGGAGGCTGCCACCAGAGAAGCCTTTCGGACAAGAATCTCCCTGTTTCCGGAGCGCTTTTTGGTGGCGGAGCATCCCACTGCGGGCGTGATTGGACTGATTAACGGCTGCTGCACCGATACGCCGGTGCTGGGCGACGAGCTGTATGAGCCGGATTGCCCCCACAGTCTCGAAAATCCATGGCAAACGGTGTTCGGCTTGGCGGTAGACCCAAGCTATCAGCATCATGGCATTGCCAAAAAGCTGATGGAGGCGCTGGTCACTCGGGCAAAAAGCGGCGGGCAAAAGGGCGTAATTCTCACCTGCAAAAAGGAGAAAATCGGTTTTTACGAATCCATGGGCTACGTATGCCAGGGAGAAAGCGCCTCGGAGCACGGCGGCGCGGTGTGGTATGATATGCGCCTGACATTTTAATTCAAAAAGAGGATGTGTCGTGATTGGCACATCCTCTTTGTTCGTTATTCTTTTGCTGCCTTTTCCGCGTCCCGGACAAAGCCCTTGAAGTTCTGCTGGAACTTCTGAGAAAGCTCGCTGGTATAGCCGGAGACGAAGGGATGACCCTGCGCCTTTACGGCATCCAGCAGCTTCTGGCAGTCCCCCTGGTTCTGGAAGCACACCTGAATCATGTTCTGCTCCAGATCATACAGGGCAACCACCCAGCGGTATTTGCTGATAACCAGCGGCTCGGGCATGGGATAGCCCCAAATGAGGTCGGCGGTTTTCACGGCGTGGGTGGTGGCGCCCTTCTGATACCAGAGATATTCGCCAACCCGAACCCGTTCCAGCTTTTCGGCGGAGGTAAACAGGCTTTCGGTTTCCTCAGGGGTGTGATCCTTCAGAACCGCTTCCATTGCCTTCTTCTGATAGGCTCCGGCGAGGGCAGGAATCAGGAATAGCAGCATGAGAATCAGGAACACCAGCCCTGCGCCGCCCAGAATCAGCGTAACGGTTTTGGAAAACAGTCCTACCCGGTCCAGATCGATTTGCAGCGGAAGAATCAGCGCACTGGTATCGTCGCCCTCTTCATAGCCGGGCAGATTGTATTTTTCAATACAGTCCACCATATAGCTGGTCATATCATCCTCCAGCGCGGTAACGGTGCCCTGAACGGTGCCCAGCATTGTGAGTGTTTCCAAATCGCCCAGATAGTATTCGTGGCTCTGGTCCATGGCTTTGTCCATGACGTTGCTATGGTGCTCCTTCCGGTCCATCACCGCAAGATAGGTGCCGTCGCCTGCGGGCAGAAGGTAATAGGTTTTCAGGGTGTCGGTGCCGCTGTCGGACTTTGCCGTGAGATTGGCAAAGGCAACAATGACCTCGCTGGCGTCAAAGGACACATATTCGCCCTTTTCCGGTGCTGCATCCGAAAGGCTTTTGGGTCCAATTAACATGGAAACCAGACCTTTTCCGGACAGACCAAACAAAATCACCGCCAGCACGCCGCAGATGATGATGCGGGGCAGCAGATGATGGATACTTTCTTTCCGCAGTGCGCTTTTCATAGGGTATCACTCCGCTCCAATAGAATGCCATCTATTATACCAGATAATTGAGAACATACAAGAAACACCGATCATTTTCGTTGAGAATGACGATTATCTTTTCGAAATCGAAGAAATATCGGCGGTTCCCATTGACAATCTCGGTAAAATCGGAGAAACTATAGCCATAGGAAAGGAAGTGCAGCTATGAATGGCTACGTACTGGCAGTAGACCAGGGCACCACATCATCCCGTGCCATTATTTTTGATAAATCCGGCGATATTGTCACAAAGGCGCAGTATCCCCTGACCCAGCACTATCCCAAGCCCGGCTGGGTGGAGCATGATCCCATGGAGATTCTCTCCACCGAGCTTTTGGCAATGGCAGAAGCCTTTGAGCGCAGCGGTCTAAGCCCCACGGATATCGCTGCCATCGGCATCACCAACCAGCGGGAAACCACGATTTTGTGGGATAAAACCACCGGAAAGCCCGTGTCCAACGCCATTGTGTGGCAGTGCCGCCGAACCGCGTCCATCTGTGACCGGCTCACTGCGGACGGAGCTGCCAATCTGGTGCTGAGCCGGACGGGTCTGCTCATTGATCCCTATTTCTCCGGTACCAAAATCCGCTGGCTGCTGGATCAGGACCCCACCCTCCAGAAACGGGCGGAAAACGGCGAAATTCTGTTTGGCAATGTGGATTCCTGGCTGATTTGGAACCTCACCGGCGGAAAAGCCCATGTCACCGACTATTCCAACGCCTCCCGTACCATGCTGTTTGACATCGACAAGCTCAGCTGGGATCCGGAGCTTTGCCGGCTTTTGAATATCCCCATGTGCATGCTGCCGGAGCCGGTGCCGTCTTCCATGGTATATGGCACGGTAGACCGGCATCTGAAGGGCCTTGAAATGCTGGAGGGCACGCCCATTTCCGGCTCCGCAGGCGATCAGGCGGCGGCGCTGTTTGGTCAGGGCTGCTTCAAGCCGGGCCAGGCGAAGAACACCTATGGCACCGGCTGGTTCGTGCTGATGAACACGGGCACCGAAAGCGTCCGTTCCAGCCGCGGGCTTCTGACCTCTGTCGCATGGAGTCTGGACGGTAAAACCACCTATGCGCTGGAGGGCAGCGCCTTTAACGCCGGCTCCGCAATTCAGTGGCTTCGGGACGAGTGCCACATCATTGCCGCAGCCCCCGAGTGCGATTTGCAGGCGGAATCCCTCAGCAGCAACGACGGTGTCTATTTTGTTCCTGCCTTTACGGGTCTTGGTGCCCCATATTGGGATGTGGACGCCCGGGGCAGCTTCTTCGGTCTGACCCGAGGCACCGGAAAAGCCCACATGTGCCGCGCGGTATTGGAGTCCATCGCATATGAGGTGGGCGATTTGGTGGACACCATGGCAATGGAGTCCCGGACACCCATGGCAGAGCTTCGGGTAGACGGAGGTGCATCGGTCAGCGATTTTATGATGCAGTTCCAGTCGGATTTGCTGGAAATCCCGGTGATTCGTCCGCAAATGGTAGAAACAACGGCGGCAGGCGCAGCATTCTTGGCGGGACTTGCCACCGGCGTATGGAGCGGCACGGAGGAGCTTTCCTCCCTTCAGAAAACGGACCGGATTTTCACCCCCAATATGGCGCCGGAAACCAGAATGGAGCTGCGCAGCCTGTGGCGGACTGCCATTGAGCTTTCCATGGCGTGGGGTCACGCTGCCACCCGAAAGGAGAACCTGAAATGATTTCGGAAAAAATGAAACAGCTTGCCAGCAACAATTCTGTGATTCGCGCCATGTTTGAGGAAGGACAGAATATGGCACGGGAATATGGCGCGGAGAATGTTTATGATTTCTCTCTGGGCAATCCTTCCGTACCGGCGCCTGAAGCGGTGAAGGACGCCATTCGGGAGATCCTTGACCAGGAGGATTCCCTGATGGTCCACGGCTATATGTCCAATGTGGGCTATCAAGACGTACGGCAGGCGGTGGCAGAGAGTCTCAATCGCCGGTTCGGCACCGATTTTCACGAGAACAACATCATTATGACCGTAGGCGCTGCCGGCGGTCTGAATGTCATCCTCAAAACCCTCTTAAATCCCGGAGACGAGGTATTGACCTTTGCCCCGTATTTCACGGAATACGGTAACTATGTGGCAAATTACGACGGTAAGCTGGTGGTGGTGTCCCCCAACACCGTGGATTTCCAGCCCAATCTCCGGGAGTTTGCGGAAAAAATCACCCCCAGAACCAAGGCAGTGATTGTCAATAACCCCAACAACCCCACCGGCGTGGTCTATTCTGCGGAAACCTGCCGGGAGATGAGCCGGATCCTCCGCGAAAAGCAGCATGAACTCGGCACGGATATCTATCTGATTTCCGACGAGCCCTATCGGGAGCTTGCCTATGACGGCGTGGAGGTGCCCTATCTCACGGAGTATTACGTCAACACCGTGGTCTGCTACAGCTGGTCCAAGTCCCTGTCCCTGCCCGGCGAGCGAATTGGTTATCTGGTGATTCCAAATGAGCTGAGCGATTATGAGCTGGTATATGCGGCGGCGGGAATTGCCCCCCGTGTGTCCGGCTTTGTGAATGCACCGTCTCTCATGCAGCGTGCCGTTGCCCGCTGTCTGGATGCCCAGACGGATGTCGAAGCCTATAATCGGAACCGGGAGGCGCTGTATCAGGGGCTCAAAGCCTGCGGGTTTGAATGCATTAAGCCCCAGGGCGCGTTCTATCTGTTTGTAAAAACGCCCACGGCAGACGAAGCGGAGTTCGTCCAGCGGGCAAAGAAGTATCATATTCTGGTGGTGCCCGGCTCCAGCTTTGCCTGCCCGGGCTATGTGCGGATCGCCTACTGCGTCAGCTATGAGACGATTCTCCATAGTCTCCCCTATTTTCAGGAGCTGGCGAAGGAATACGGACTGAAGGGAGAATAAAAGCTGCCTGTTACCGTGCAATTTTAACAGGAAGGGAGAATGCATCATGTATTGTAAAAACTGCGGTACCAAGCTTCCGGAGGACGCGGCGTTCTGCACCGTCTGCGGCGCACAGGTGGAGAATACGCCGCCGCTGCCTGCCGATCCGGCTACGCTGCCACGGAACACTCACCCCATGAAGTGGCACAAATTCCTGATCTATTTTCAGCTGTTTCTGGCGGCAATTCTCAACGCATTCAACGCCGTACAGTATTTTGCCGGACTCTTCAGTGATCCGGATGGCTTTGGCGCATGGAGCGCTATTTACATCTTCTATGGTGTTGCGTATGCTGTGACGGCGGTGCTGGCAATTTATGCGCGGTTCCGTCTGGCTGGCTTCCGGCAGAACGGTCCGAAGGCTTACTTGGCATTCCTTTGTGTCAACTGTGCGCTCAATGCTCTGAATCTGGTCAATGCCATCGGTACCGAGATTTATGCGGTAAGCTCTGCGGTAAGCACCCTGCTCACAATCGCAGTCATGATGATTCTGACCAACATCTATTATAAAAAGCGCGCAGACCTGTTTGTCAACTGAACCAACTATAAAAACCGCAGGCAGTGGAAAGCTGTCTGCGGTTTTCTTCATACTCTTTGTAAAGTCCCACTTATGGTACATTGCCTCTGCTATACTCTTTCCAGAAAGTAAATTTGCAGGAGGAATGTATCATGAAAGCCACAAATCACGTATATGTCAGCGATCTATTCACCGTCCCCATGCCCAAGCATGCAGCCTCGCCGGAGGATTTTCGCCGGAAGCTGCTGATTCGCCGGGTGGTCTGGGCAATGCTTCCCTACTTACTGGAGGGCTGTTTGTTTCTGCTGGCGGCTGGGCTGATTGTCGGCGGAATTTTGACCCTGTTTTGTGGGCTTGGATGACAAATGCCGGAACCGTACAAAAAG